>NZ_JAPQLN010000070.1:0-9862 GCF_028981745.1 Wolbachia endosymbiont of Drosophila tristis
AATCTGAGACAAATAGAGAGAAGGAACTACTTGTTAAATGCTATTTGCTCAATAAGTTCACTGATATTGGTATGGCTAAATTTGAGATAGTTACATGAATTTACCATAAATCACCATCTCATAAAGTGTGATGCAACAAAGCCCACTGGGATCCAGGAATTTTATTAAGTTAGTAAGCATAAAAGCAGCCATTTTATGTTAAAATACAACGTTTTGATGATTATGAAAAAGCTGGATTCCAGACTGGAATGACACCATTTGTTGTAAACTCACTTCTTCTTGATTTGTAGAACAATAAAACAGTAAGCTAAAAGGGAACTTATTACTCAACAAAACAAGACTTAAAATTTTGTGCAATGCTATTGATTATAGCTAGATATGCATCTTTTCCAGGCTCTATGTCTGATCCAATAGGATCAAGAACTACCATTTTTGCGTCATTAGAAAGGGCGTTAGGCTTTATGCTATCTTCCTGTGAATGAGCAAATATACATTTAACGTTTTCTTCCTTCATTATCTTTTTTAGCTTCATTAAACTCTTCATACCTATGTAAGAATCCTCTTCTATGGAAAGAATAGCGCTTGGATGATTTAGACCGAAATATTTTTCAAAATATTGATAAGCATCATGAGTAACGATGTATTTTTGATTTTTAAAATCATTCAGTTCTTTCATGATTTCTTTTACTTCTTGGTCTATTTTTTTTATAGCTTTTGTTGCATTAGAACTGTATCGATGGGAATTTCCTTTATCTATGTCAGACAATGTTGCACTTATAGAAAGTATCATGCTCTTTGCATTTTCGGGACTCAGCCACATGTGTAAATCTTTTTCATCTTGAATGTGAGTGATTTTTCTAGAAAATGAATGTGGCCGAGTAGGAAGTAGGTTGATTGCCTTTGACAATTGCACTAGTTCTTTATTATTTTTGGCGAAAGTTTGAACAAACGTCTCTAAGTTATCGTCAACATAAAATATAACGTCACTTGATTCTAAATTACTCGCATCAGATGGCTTTAATATATAATTATGTGCAGATGTTGCATAGCCAAGCAATTCCGGTTCTAAAATCCCTTCTGTAACAGAAGCTACAAGTGAGTGGATAGGTTTGATTGTAGCTACAACTTTTAAATTGGATGAAAAGGCAATATTATAGTATAGTGTAAGTGAAAGTAATAGAAAAAAAGCCAGTAAATGTCTCATATAAACGTTGAGAAGAAGTTAAATTTTGTCAATAAATTGAATAATGTCAATAATCGTGTTCTAAAAATAGAAAATCTTGCTCTCGCATATGATGGTAAAAGAATCCTTGACAATATCAATATGTTCATGGAAAGAGGAGACATAATTACAATACTTGGTCCAAATGGTGGAGGTAAAACCTCTTTAGTGAAAGCAATTGCTGGTATAAATAAAAATTATACTGGAAATATTGTGTTAGCTGAGAACACAAAAATTAGCTACATGCCGCAAAATTTTAGTATTAGTAATTTGATGCCAATAACAGTTGAATATTTTCTTTTAAATAGCTCCTTGAAAAGACTAAAGAAAAATCAATCCATTATTACAGAAACGATAGAGTTGGCTGGTATCGGTAACATTTTGAAAAATCAAGTGTTAGAAATTTCTGCAGGGCAAACACAATTATTACTGCTTGCACGTTGTTTAATTGCAGAGCCTGACTTGATCATTCTAGATGAACCAGTTAGTGCAATGGATATTAACGCGCGGGCTAAATTTTATGATATTATAAATAAAATAGCAAAAAAACGATTGGTATCGATTCTTATGACTTCTCATGATCTTAACTCTGCTCTACCATCCTCAGATTACATAATTTGTATAAATAATACTATCTATTGCCAAGGCAAGCCTGATGAGGTTATGAAAAATAGAACCCTAAATGAAATATTTAGCAGTTACGCAGCGAAATGATTCAAAATATTTTGCGTCTTCTGCACATAACTACGGTGCTGACGCGTTACAATATATTACCTTATTTACTTCCACCATCAAAAAAATCAATAAATAAAATACAAGGCCACAAGCTAAAGTGTGCTCTTGAAAAATTAGGTCCGGTGTTCATTAAGTTTGGGCAGTCTATCTCATCACGTACTGATGTTTTAAATGAGGATATAACAAATAACTTGTTATTGATATGTGATAGATTGCCATCATTTTCACATAAAATAGCAGTTAAAACTATAGAAAGTGAGTTTAATTGTAAATTGAGCGACATTTTTTCAAGCTTTTCTGAAAAGCCAATTGCAGCAGCATCGATTTCTCAGGTGCATAGAGCGGTTACAACTGAGGGTAAGGAAGTTGCTGTGAAGGTTTTAAGGCCAAATATTGAGAAAACATTCTCAAGGGATATAAAAATGCTTTCTTGGCTTGCAGAAATTGCAGAAAAATTTAGCGAACAATCAAAAAGGCTGAGGCCAATTGAATTAGTCAAAACTTTTGCTGAAATTTGCCGATTAGAGTTAGATCTACGTTTTGAAGCTGCTCACTCTTCGGAACTAAAGGAAAACACAAAAAATGACAGAGGTTTTTACGTACCTGAAATAGATTGGAATAGAACTTCGAAAAAGGTTTTAACATTAGAATGGATAGAAGCAACGCCAATATACGAAGTTGAAAAACTGAATAATCGTAAGCAAATAGCTATCAATCTTATAGAATCGTTTTGCAATCAAGTATACAGGGATTGTTTTTTTCATGCTGATATGCATCCTGGAAATCTAATGGTTGATAGTAATAACAATATTATTGCCCTGGATTGTGGAATCATGGGTAGAATAGATCGTGAGACATGCTATTACGTTATAGAGATACTCAAAGGCTTTTTAAATCGGGATTATGATCACGTTGCAAAAATGCACTTTAGGGCTGGTTATGTTTCATCACAGCATAGAAATTTTGTCACAGCTTGCAGGGCAATAGGTGAACCCATTATTGGGCAGCCTATACAGAAGATTTCATTTGCTAGTTTACTTGCTCAGCTATTAAAAATAACTGGTGATTTTGATATGAAAGTTCAAACACAATTGTTATTGCTGCAGAAAACTATGATTTTACTGGAAGGGACATGTAGAAAGATCTACTCAGAAATCAATATGTGGAAAGTAGTTGAAGCGTGGATAAGCAGTCAACATGAAAATAAAATAGGGTATAGGGAAAAAATTAGAAGTTCTTATCCTGTAAAAACAATCCAAGGGATATTTAGCCTTATAGAAAAATTAAACCTAATAGCTGATAAAAAATTAGAAAACATCCAAATTAAAAATAAATCAAATGGAAAAGTCTATTTTTTATTGTGGTTTGTAATTATAATTCTAATCGTTAAACTTTTAATTTCTTAAACTATGGGAAAAAACTGCGTCAAATCCAATTTTTATTCAACTTAATTTTTAATCTGCAGGAGCCGAGTTGAGAATGTCCAATTTTCCACTTTCTTTATGTATCTGTTCAGCAGAGTGGCAAAATAAGGTAGACGAGAAAAGACAACTATAGGAACAAATGGGTGTCATGCCAGTGCGTGACACTGGCCTCTTGTTTCAATGTTAAACAAAATACCATAGAATTCAAAAAGACAATTCCTAGAAAATTTCTACATCCAAAAAAGGCATAAGTTATGTTAATGCTGTTTGAATGAGATGATATAAAGATAAGCCAAATTTTTACAAAGAAAACATTTCAAGCAGCAAGACACCTTTGATTGAAAGAGAGCACCAAATTTATGGGGTGAGTAACTGCGCTATTTCAACTATAGTATTTTCTAAAACGAATGATAAACGTCTAAAATGGTATTACCAACTAAAAGGTGTAAGTCTGTACATTGATGCATTAGAGGTCTGAGGCAACTTTTGATGGTGTGCCAACAATGCTCTATCGGATTTAGATCAGGTGAATATGTTGGAAGATAAAGCAAATGACAGCCAAAAGACTCTATTAATGACTTTGTTTTGGGAGTTTTATGGAATGTAGCATTATCCATAACTATGGTTGTATCACGCTGTAATTGTGGAAGTAATCTTCGCTCTAACCATACATTAAATATATCTTTATTACACCCTCCTGTGAAGGTCATTGGTGCAATAAACTTCTCATCCACCTATTATACTCACTCTTTCCCGCTTTTTTCCTGGAACATCAGCATATATTTTTTCTCCTCTTGGAGCTCGTGCATATTCTCGGTATAGTCTATTATCAACTCCTGCTTCATCTATATATAAAATGCTACAGTGGTCTATTTTTGAGACTTTATCGATAAATTGCTGCCTATCTTCTTGATTGCGCTCTTGATAGAATGTGACTTTTTTTAAAGGTTATTTTTAGCTGTCTTAATCTATACCAAATTGCACTTATCCCAAAGCCAAGGTTTTGTTTCATTTCCGCTAGTGTGTGATCTGGGTGTTTTTTGACATATTCTTTGAGTATTTCTGGATCTATTTTTCGAATAAAACCAGTACTTTTTACCGCTTTGAGACCTTGGCCAGTAGCTTTCTTTTTTAGCCATCTATATAGTGTTGCTATCCCTATCTCAAAAACCTCTGCAACTTCAACCTTTGACTTTCCTTTTTCTACCAAAGACACTGCTTTTTCCCTTAAATCTACACTATATACCATCGCTTTCCCTACTTTAAAAAAACATATTATACCTTTATCATTCGCTTTTGAAAATACTATAGTTAGCGGAATGACGGTTTTTCAAATTGTCGGTAAATCTAAGTCAGTTTAGCTATAATTTCCTAAATTTGCTCACAATCTCTTGACTTGACACATATGTTTTTTTCCCAAATGTTACTATCTTCCTCCTTTTCCTTTCTCAATTTGTGCAACCATTTCCTTTACATTTGCATGCGTGAGAAGGGAATTTTTGCTGACATGAGATTTTGGATCAGATTTTGCTGTTACGTGTTTCGTTGCAGATCTTTTATTCTCTGTTAGAAATGAATGAGATTGTTTTTTCTTCACACCGATATCCGCTTGTGCTGCTGGAGTGGTTTTGCTTTCAGCAAGCTGTACATTAGCATTTCCTTTTGCTTGATTTTGCTCAAATTTTTCTTTTAATGCCTTTACTTTACTGCCCATCTCGCGATTAGCTCCTCCTTTCATAGTAGCTGCTGCTACTTTTGGTATCGCCTTACCAGCAGCTTTTTGTGCTGATTTCCTATTGTCTTGATTTTCAGATTTTAGTGGTACTCTTTCAGCTGATTTTTTAAGAATTACTCCTACTACTTTTGGCTCTGTGCTTACTTTTTGATTAGCACGGCTTAGATTTTTAGGCTTTGGCGGTACTGCAGGTTTATCTTTGATTACCACTTTCGATTCTTGTCTAACTTCTTGACCAGTAGTAAACATTTTTTTTGGCACTTGCGGTGGTTTTGGTGGTACGAGGGATTGAGGTTGTTGTTTCTGCTTACGTTCTCTTTTTGCTTCTATATGTTCTTTAGGAACTGTTGCATAAATTGGCTCTTCTTTGGGCGATTTTGAACTCTGCGAATTTTCTATTAAAATTTTACTCTTCTTCTCTTGATAATTTGATATCTCTTTGTATACAGACTCTTCATTTAATGAACTTCCATAGCCTGAATCTTCTCTCTGCTCATATAAAGGATTTTCCTTTTGCTTTTTCTCTTGATAATTTGATATGTCTTCATATTCAGACCCCTGATCTAATGAACTTTCATAGCCTGAATCCTCAGAAGGATTTTCCTTAGCATCAGGCATACTAAAACTATTAGCTCTTTTTAGTAAAGAAGATGTAGACTTTGCCTTGCTTTCTCCATCTGAGGATATTTCTGATTTAAAGCGTACCTTCCTCGAATCTGGAGCAGCCGGAGGTGCTGTTGTTGGTCGCTTTATTTGCCTCATGCGATTACCACCTAATTTTTCTTTCGGCTGTTCTTCTTTTCGCAGCTCAAAAGTACCTTCCTTTTGCTTTCTACCTTCCAAACTCACTTCGTGTGATCTATCTTTTCCTTGACTCTTTTCACTTTGTTCTAAATTTAAAGAATCTTTTAAAATATTATTTTTTCTGAAATCTTTTTCTAATTGTTCCAAGAGATCAATTTTTTTAAAATTCTTGTATACTTAGCTGCTGTTTCTAAAGTGAAACTTGACAACTCATCATTTACAAAATTACTTATACTACTGTTCTTGGTTGGAAAATTTTTTCCCAAAATTCTATTCATTAATGTTTTAAAAAGACCTAATGGCTGTTCTACATAATTGTTCAAGTCAGTATATATAACAAACTCAGCTATACCTTTTGCCTCACCTGTAAAACCTTCTAATGCATGAGATAAATCCCTTAACGTTTTGTTATATTGTTTCTCTGCATTTCCTAGCTTTACAGCTTTGATCAGAGAATCGAGATTTTTTTTATAGTTCTCACTTTTAAATGGATTATTCATACTAATTACAGCTCATTATTTATTAAAATATAGATCTAAAATATTAAGATCTAGTAAATATTACTTTTGTAATTCATGTAGAACTATAGCTATAATAAGTAAGATTTCCCTACGTCATACCGCCGCGGTATCTCCAGATCCCCCTAACAACTTACTATTACCCACAAATATGAGGTTCGTGAGCAAGTCGCCATCCTTCTGCTAAATCAAAGAGACGTTTATATCCTTTCCAAAGAGTAATTGGTCCTGGTTTTGGGTCATTTTTTCTTGCTAAATGGCCTCCAAGTTCATGAAACAGCTTCTTTTATGTTGGGAACTACACTTGGACATGGTTTTCTGTGTATTTTAACGTATAAAACTTTCCATTCTTCTTCAGCTAATAAGGTAGTACATGGTAATGTTGGGTTAGCTCTTGCAATTGATGTAATAAAGAAGATCCTCCAAGCAATAATACTCATAACTGTTAGATATCTCATGAGTCTTTCTGCTATTCCAAGCCTACATTCTTCAACTTTGAGACCGGATTTAAAATTTTATGTAATATCTCTATTTTCCATCTAAGGCAATTGTAAGTTAAAAACGTGATATAAAAGAGATAAGAGAGAAAGATAACCCTGCTCACTAGGAATAGCGGGCGTGCGCGACTGAAAGGAAATTGGTATTACAACCGTTGGTATCAAGGTACGCTAGCCCTATCTCTCGATACGTTTGAATAGTTGCTTGGGACATATATATGCACCCGTTTACAATCTTAAATTAACTAAAACTATCGAGGTTTATTATGGTTACATCTTATCAAAATTTTATTGGCATTGACATCGGAAAATTTAAAAATATCGTTGCAATTCACAAACAGAAGAATGCTGTCGAATTTGATAATAATGCTTCTGGTTGGCAACAATTATTTCAAGAGTTTTCAGATATTCTACCTAATGCTTTAGTGACTTTAGAAAATACAGGGAAATATGAGCTTGGCTTATCACATTTTCTTACCGACAAAAATATTGCCGTGCATCGAGCTAATACTCGTAAAGTAAAAAGCTTTATTTTATCTCACGGAACTTTAGCAAAGTCTAGATGCAAGAGCTCTTGCTCAATATGGATTTGAACGCCATAGAACTATCTCTCTATTTGTACCTACCTCTACAGAACAATCAACTTTGGCTGCACTTTGTCAACGTCGTGATGATATTACGCAAATGAGAACTCAAGAAAAATGCAGACTTGAAGCACCGGAAAATGATCATATAAAAGAAAGCTGTCAAAAGACCATTGAGTTTTTCGATAGTCAAATAAACGAACTCAATGATACTATACAAAAGATTATTGATGAAAGCCGCGAATTACAACAACGCCAAAAAATTCTTAAAACAGTTCCTGGAAAAGTTATCACAAGATTTTTTGTGTTTAATGCCAGAGCTTGGTTACTTAAATAGAAAAGAAGTAGCAAGTCTTGCCGGAGTTGCACCGCATCCAAAAGAAAGTGGTAAAGCTGTTGGTTACCGAAGGATTACAGGTGGTAGAAGTAACGTTCGTTCAAAGCTCTTTACAGGCGCTATGGCTGCTACAAGGTCAAAATCTATACTTGGCGCCTTTTATTCTAAGCTTGTTGAAAGTGGTAAGAAGAAGATGGTGGCTATAACAGCCCTAATGCGTAAAATTATAGTAATTGCTAATACAAGACTTAAAGAAGCAATTAATTTGCATACTTAAAAATCTTCACAACGGTAACTGAAATTGGCTAATGAATATGTGCGTCCACACAGACTTAAAGCACATATTCATTAGCTTAAGCAGAAATTGCTGTGGTAGCTGTTTGATATAAAATTCTATTTCTATGACAAACGGGTTTTTATTGCCCATATAATTTGCAAAATTACACAAATAAAAAAATTTTTAAAAAACATAGTTGATACCAACTAATTTTTTCAACAGCTTCATCGAAAGTATTAACTGAAAGATTCGTTAATAGCATCCATTCTAGCGGTTTTTTTTAAGGGAAGGGGAGTTTTCTCAACAACATAAACTGCATAAAGTGGTAATTTAGGTAGTTCTTCCGTCTTATGCCTAATATTATTCTTAGATGGATTCATCATAAACTTTCCAAATCTAACTTCCAAACGTGCTGTTCTTTTTGGCTTATTATCTTTTACAGGAACTTCAACTTCTACCGTACCTGCACAATGAGAGGATTTAATAAATGCCCATAACTTCTGCTCACCTTTTTCAGGATATCGAGATTTTCTATTTACTGCTCTATCTCTGCATGCTCTAACTAGCACTGCCGAATTAAGATTATGTGCAAGCTCAAAAAAGTCATATATATCTGCTTCTCTATCGCATACAGTTATAGTCTCAGTTTGAGTTGGATCAATAATATTATTTGTTTTTCTTAAAGTTTCCAACCACTTTACGCTTTCTTTATCTTCAATGCGATCGCTCTTTTTTTTAAGGTTCTCAGTTTCTTCAGGTCTTGAATAAACTTTTTGATCTAGTATCCCTAGTACCAAACCTTCTATACTAACGGCAAGAGCTGTATGCATTATAATACCTTTTGCAGTATCATAACTGGACAAATTTGCTAATCCGCTTGTTTTTTTATGGTTATTATATACAATGTAACTGGTATCTTGAATGACAAGAACCCTCTTGTGAGCTTTTGTTCTCTCAACCGTCTTATTAATATGTGTAGCTAAAATATCACTTTCTTTTACATTCTCATTTTGAAAAAAACGTTATGCTGTTTTTGCTTCTGACCAACTTTCACATGCTTGATTAATCTAACTTTCAGGTAATTTTGTCAAACATATCAGCAATCTTTACTAATCGCTCAGTTAACCTTTTATCTCCAAATTCATTTTTAGCCCATTCACTACTTTTACTTGCCATTTTACACCCTCAATATTTGCAAACTTTAATATTGTAATATTTTACTTTTTAGTCCATTTATATTTGTGGGTAATAGTAAGGAATGACACCGTCTTGGATGGAAACCAGTGTCAGCTACTTTCATGACACCATCACAAGGTGAAACTGGATCCCAGTGGGCTTTGTTGCATCGCTCAAGCGAAAAGAACTGGCAGTTACTGACAAAATTCATTATAAATAGCCATTTAACTGTTGAAGAAAAAATATGCCACAAAAAATGAGAGTCAGTAACTGCCATGAATATAACAAATTTCTCCAAGAAAGAGGAAGCATTTTTTGTTATATCAATGACGCCATAGAAAATTGGTACGAGAATTGTCCAAAAATGCAGGGCGGCAACTATATTTATAGTGATAAAGTTGTGATTTTGGTGCATATAATCGTCAGTTTCTTTAGAATTGGTTTAAGACAAACAGTCGGGTTTATAAAAGGGTATTTGCAACAAATAGGAAGAGATTTGCAGCTATTCACAAGCATCAAAAGAAACTTAATATTAAGATAAATGATTGCAGAA
>NZ_JAPQLN010000071.1:0-15093 GCF_028981745.1 Wolbachia endosymbiont of Drosophila tristis
AGTTCACTGATATTGGTATGGCTAAATTTGAGATAGCTTCATAAATTTATTGTGCGTTACCTACTATCCGAAGAGCGATGCAACAAAGCCCACGCACTGGGATGACAGCAGTCCTACGTCATACCGCGATTCATTCGCGGTATCTCGGCCGCTAACAAGAGATCCCGCTAACACGTAGCGGGATGACGAGCTTATCGTCACGCTGCCACGAACCGTCATACCGCCGCGGCGCTAACAAGAGATCCCGCTAACACGTAGCGGTATGACGAATTACTATCTACACCGTCATACCGCGATTCATTCGCGGTATCTCTTAACATAGATCCCTTACTTAACCGTCATACCTTAACATAGATCCCGCTAACAAGCAGCGGGATGACGGTTGTCGTTTAGCTACAAATATTAAGAAATTTACCAAATAAAAAAAAGGCAAAAGAAGCCCCGTGGTTGGCTAATTACTTACATTATACTTTCAAGTATGGCGCTTTTTTATTCTAAACGCTTAATAACCACGACTCAGCTGCTTTTAAGCTGCAACTAATCTAAATTATAAACATTAAGAAATTTACTAAACAGAAAAAAAGGCAAAAGAAACCCTAGGGTAGCTAATTATTCACTATCCATTTTTTAAGTTGGCGTTTTTTAATGTTTTAAATGCTTTATAAGCGTATTTCAGCTTGTGTAGGTAAAAACCCAGAAATTTGATAAAGACATAGAGTGCACATAGTGCAAAAAATTAAACATGAGACGCCAGATACGTGAGTTTTTTGTCATTTAATCTGTACAGAGAAGATAAATAAATAGCTTCAGTGTTTATGATAAGGGGGCTGGCGGAGTTTGTCAAGTGGTTTTTTAGCCACGTTTCCCTGTTATAATGTTCGTTTGCTTGACCTAAGATCCAGGAGTATTTAAACTGAACTCTATATAGTGTTAAAAATGATAGGAAATCTAAGCGGAATAGTTGATGAAGTGCGCAGTGATCACATAATCCTGAATGTGAATGATGTTGGCTATATGGTGTATCTTTCAGCCAAAACTTTAAATGCATGTTCCATCGGAAGTAGAGTTAAATTACTTATCGAAACCTATGCAAATAACAGAGAAAATGTCGCTCAGCTATATGGTTTTATAAGCAAAGAAGAACAGCAGTGCTTGAGGTTGCTTGTCAAAGTAAGCGGCGTTAGCTATAAAACTGCAATGTCAATTTTGGGCAAATTAACTCCAGAACAGCTATTTTTGGCAATTATGAATGAAGATAAAGTAGCACTCAAGATGAGCGGACTTGGCCTGAAACTCATAAATCGAATCATCACTGAATTGAGTGGCAAAGTGAGTAAACTAGAAATAAATAACAATAATTTTCATCCAATTAATGAAGATGCCCTTTCAGCATTGATCAATCTTGGGTATGAAAAAATGAAAGCTTATGATACGATAAAAAAATACAGGCCAAATCTGGACACTAAGGATATTATTCGCATGGCGCTTAAGGAGCTTTCAATACTATGAAATCAATATCGTGCGGTAAAGAATATACTGAAGATGTGCGCAATATCAACATCAGGCCTGAACAACTTGATGATTTTGTCGGGCAAAAAGACTTAATACAAAATTTAAAAGTGTTTATAAACGCTGCACAGACGAGAACTGAAGCTTTAGATCACGTTTTATTATATGGTCCTCCAGGGCTTGGCAAAACAACTTTAGCACAAATTGTTTCTAAAGAATTAAGAGTTAGCTTTCGCGCAACTTCTGGTCCTTTACTTAGTAAAGCTGGAGATTTGGCCGCAGTGCTTACCACTTTAAATGCAAAAGATGTTCTATTTATCGACGAAATTCATAGATTAAATCGCAGCATCGAAGAAGTTTTATATACTGCTATGGAAGATTTTTGCCTGGACATATTAGTAGGTGAAGGTCCATCTACTCGCACTTTAAGGATAGATCTACCACCATTTACGCTAATTGGAGCAACAACACGGCTTGGATTACTTTCTGCGCCACTCAGAGATCGTTTTGGCATTCCTTTGCATCTTGAGTTTTATTCCTTTGAGGAGCTGGTTAATATTATAAAAAGAGGCGCAAGAGTTCTTTCTGCTGAAATTGAAGAGGATGCAGCACGGGAAATTGCCTGCCGTGCGCGCGGCACTCCAAGAATTGCTTTGAGGTTGCTCAGAAGAATAAGGGATTTTGTTGAAGTGAAAGATGATAAAAAAATTACTTATGAAGTCGCTGATTCTGTATTACTAAAATTGGGTGTAGATAAAATGGGACTCAATAAACTTGATATGAATTATCTAAGATTTTTATTCAACACTTCAGGCCCTGTTGGAATTGACACCATATCTATTGCGCTATCCGAAGATGTTGGCAATATTGAAGAAACAGTAGAACCTTATTTAATCAAAATTAGTTTTGTAAAGCGCACACCAAGAGGGCGCATTCTAACCGATCAAGCAAAGGAGTATTTGAGCTTTCAACATTAAACATCATAATTTATATTGACTAATTGGCGTGGTATCTATATGCTAAAATTTATATATTAAAAATAATGGAGGCATATATATTAACTAATAGCACTGAAACTGTATCTTTAATTGAAACTTCTTCTAATCTAAATATCAGTCCTTCTGATAATAATTCGATTTCGGATACTAAAAATGTACCTAAATCAACACTAGATGAGAACGTACCTAAATACGTCACTCTTAATAATGCAGAAGAATGGAATGAGTTCTTTATAATGCAGAACAACACTTCTACTAATACCACTAATAAAAAGAAACCAAAACCTTATATTCATAAGGATAGTAATGGTATATGTACATATACTGCTCGGGATGAGAATAAATATGGTGGTAAGAACATTATAGGCAAAATTGCTGAACAAATTAAAGAAGAGATATCTAAAAATATAGAAAATAATGATATAGAATTTATAAAACTTAAAGAAAGCAAAAATGAAGATAATATTATTGAGCCTGCCGTAAGAATTGCGATAGGTAGTAATACAAAAGAAATAAGCATGAGTGACATTCTAAATAACGATTTGTGTAAACAATATGGCGTGGAAGCAATTACATTATTGCTACCTCAAAGTAAAGCAAGGGGGCTACTTTGCCGGGTTGATGAACATGGAACAAGAATTTATGAAGTAGCTAATGGGTCATATCAAATGACTTTAAAGTGGAATGCTCAAGGAAAAGAATGTAATATTAAAATTAATGTTCATGATAATGGCTCCGTAGAACTTATTGAGGGTAATGGTGTTACTATGGAGCAATTAGCTGCACATAAAGAAGTAAAAGTAGGAAGGCAATATGAAGCAAAGCCTTTACATGAAGTGTTAGCATCACAATTGCCACAAACACAATTACAACAAAGCTCTGAAGAAGTAAAATTTTTGGAGCAGCATTCAACAAATGTAGAAGACTTGAGCGGCGCATCACAAAAGCATCAAGCTCCTGCTGCTTCAAAATAGGTAAAGTAGTGAAAATTCAGTATAAGTTGCTTGCATCTGCAAGTAACTTATACTTTTATGATGAGCAACACAATACTACCAAGAAATTTCTACGAGCGGCCAACTTTGGTTGTAGCCGGGGAGTTACTAGGAAAGATGCTGAAATTTTCTAACTTTAGTGGAATAATAACCGAAGTTGAAGCCTATATAGGAATGAGTGACCCAGCTTGTCATGCAGCTAAGGGTTATACTAACCGAACCTCAGTAATGTTTGGTATGCCGGGGTTTTCATATGTGTACTTTATATATGGAATGTATTACTGTTTAAATATTGTAACAGAAGCAGAAGGGTTCCCAGCAGCAGTGTTAATACGGGGATTAAAGCTCATTGAACCGCTTGAGGCAAATTTAGGTGGGCCAGGAATATTGTGTAAAAGATTAAATATTACAAAAGAACATAACAAACAGGACCTTACTATAAGCCACGAATTTTGTGTTTATGAATCTCACCTCAAACCAGATTATGTGTGCACTCCGAGAATCGGAATTAGTAAAGGCCAAGAGAAATTTTGGCGGTTTAAAAACTTAAGATCTTGCGTAGACTATTTGCCAATTGGATAATCACCAGTGAAACAAGCATCACAATATTGTGGTGTAGCATTGTTACGCACTTCTCCTTTAACAGCCTGATATAATCCATCAATACTCAAGAAGGCTAGGCTATCTACTCCTATAACTTCCTTAATTTCCTCTACAGATTTATTTGCAGCAATTAAATCTTTGCACTCTGGCGTATCTATTCCATAAAAACAAGAATGCTTAATTGGTGGGCTTGAAATTTTGAGGTGAATCTCTTTTACTCCTGCATCCTTTAGCATAACTATTATATTTGTTAACGTACTACCACGCACTATACTATCATCTATTAAAATTATGTTTTTACCTTTCAAAGTGTGCTTATTAGCATTGAATTTTAATTTTATTCTAACTTTACGTACTTCAGCGGTTGGTTGTATAAAAGTTCTTCCTATGTAATGATTACGAATTATTCCCAGTTCCATAGGTAATCCTGAATGCTTTGCATATCCAATAGCTGCAGGTATTCCAGAATCAGGTATTGGTACAACCATATCTACATTGTTTTTTGGTGGGCTCTCTTCTGCAAGTATTCTTCCTATTTCTTTTCTTGTATCGTATATAGACCTATTCTCCATTATGCTGTCTGGTCTTGAAAAATAAACGTATTCAAAAATACAAAAACTTGATTTTTGCTGTGGGAAAGGAAACATTGAGGCTAGCTTACTACCCGAACTGATGGTAACTAATTCGCCTGGTTCTATTTCTCTAACAAACTCTGCATTTATTATATCAAGAGCACAAGTTTCAGATGCAAGAACGTAAGAACCGTTTAACTTTCCTAAAACAAGAGGCCTGATTCCAGATGAATCACGTACTCCAATAACTACTTCTTGATTGATTGCAACAAAAGAATAAGCACCTTGTATTTGCTTTAATGCATATATAAAACTCTCTAAAAAGCTATCTTTTTCACCGCTTGCTGTCAGATGCATTACTACTTCTGTATCAATATCTGACTGAAAAACGCACTCTTGTTTAATCAATTGTTCGCGTATCGGAGAAATATTAATTAAATTACCATTATGTGCTATGGCGAAATCCCCAAATTTGCCACTTTTGCTAAACATGGGCTGCACTCCAAACTTATTACCACTTGTTGAGTATCGAACATGACCTATTGCACAATCTCCAGGTAAGGATTTCTTTATTTCATCTATATCATCAAATACGCTGCTCACTTGACCTTGAAAGTGATAAGAGTGCAGCTTATCGTTGTTACTGGTTACTACGCCAAAAGACTCTTGACCTCTATGCTGCAAAGCGTGGAGAGCAAGTATAGAGTTAAAAGCAGCACTTTGGTTGCAACTTATGCCAAATACCCCACATTCCTCACGCATTTCATCTAGCATAAAAACTATTAAGTAAAATTTAATTTTACTTTAGCATAGGTAAAATACAAGCATTTTGTTGTTCATCTGCTTTTATTGCCAGCAATAATCCTATGCATATTAAGCTTGCAGCAGTTGTACTTCCTCCATAGGACAGAAATGGCAATGGGTCGCCTATCACAGGTAAGAGGCCCATTGTCATTCCGATGTTTATAAAGAAATGAGCACTAAAAAAGGCGAAAATGCCGATAGATATCGACTTAGAAAAATAATTTTTCGACCTATAAGCGATAGAGAAAATTATGCCAAGTAATGAGGTATAAAGCAAAATTAAAGCCATGCTACCTAAAAATCCCCATTCCTCACTCAGCACTGCAAAAGCAAAATCTGTACGTTTCTCCGGCAAAAATCCAAGTTGAGTTTGACTTCCGTTAACAAAGCCCTTACCAAGCAAACCTCCTGAACCAATAGCTATCTGAGATTGCTGCGCATTATAACCTATTCCAAGTGGATCCACTGATGAATCCAAAAACGACAATATCCTTTGCTTGTGATAAGGACGTAAAAAAGGCCAAATAGCCGGTACTGCAAAAATGCCAAGCGTTCCACATATTACCGAATGAGATCTTTTTATTATTGCTGTGAATATAATTGATATCCCTATAAATAACATTATCACAGCTGTGCCTAAATTAGGTTGCTTTAACACCAAGAACACGGGTAAGAAAATAATTATAAGTGCCTTAAGCAATCTTTTAAATTCCATCATTTTATATACACTCTGCTTATCAAAATAGCGAGCAAGCGCAAGTATTAAGCCTACTTTTGCAAATTCTGATGGTTGCAAACTAATTGATCCAATTCTTATCCACCTTGTTGCACCCATTATGTGTGAGCCAAAAAAATTCACTACTAATAGCGAAATCACTGCTGCTACATAAAAAAAGTAGGCGTGCTTCAAATAAAAATCTAGCTCTATGAATGACATAGCTATAGTAAGTAGGAAAAAGAAGGAGAATATGACCAGTTGGTGAATCGCAAATGGCACCCACTTTCCTCCAGCAGAAGAGTATTGAACAACAATGCCAACGCAAAACAGCGCTATCACGTTAATGACTAACAACCAATGAATCTTCTTCAGTCTATCCACAATAAAGACCTTATAACCTTAAAGTATAGTAAAATATGAAACAAAGATAAAAATCAAAAAACCAACTTCTCAACTACTAACCGAATTGGAGTGCTATATATTCCAGTTACTACTGTTAAAACTGCCATAAACAATAGACAGAAAAGCATAGAAAATGGCACATCATTAATTTTGTCCGGTGTCATTCCAGTGCGTGACGTTGCATCATTTTCAAAATACATTTTCTCTACCATCTTCCACATATATATCAATGCAAGGAAAGAGCCAGCAGCAAATGTTACAAGGGAAATCCACGCATGAGATTCGATAATTGCTTTCATTATATACCACTTGCTTACAAAGCCATTTGTTAAAGGCACACCGATTAATGCTAAACTGAGTAGAGTGAACGCAAGTGCTGTATAAGGCATTGATTTCTTGAGTCCCGATAAATTCTCTATTTTTGTTGTATCAAATTTGTAAGAAATACATCCTGCAGCCATAAATAAAGATGTTTTTATTATGCTGTGGTTTACTATGTGAAGAATTGCTGCAAATACACCTGTTTTTGAGTTAAAACTCAGTGCTAAAATTATATAACCAATTTGGCTAATACTAGAGTGAGCAAGCAGTCTTTTTATGTCTTTTGCGGTTATTGCAAATATCGACCCAAATATAACAGCGCAAAGTGCGAGGATAATTATCACGTTGCTTAGTGATGGTTTAAATAAGAAGAAATTTTGATGAAAAACAGTATAAAAGATTCTGATGAAAACATATATCATCACTTTTGTCACTGTGCCTGAAAAGAATATGCTAATGAAACTTGGCGCCTCACTATATGCATTAACCAGCCACCTGCTTAATGGAAACAGTGCCATTTTGATTGAGAGACCAATAAAAATGAACAACGTGCCAAGTTTTATGATGTTGTTATCGTGTAATGGAACTATTCTTTCAGCCATGTCAGACATATTGAGCGTTCCAGTCATTGAATACAAGAGCCCGATGCCAAATAAATAAAATGTTGCGCCTATTGTTCCACTAATTAGATATTCAAATGCTGCAACCAAGGCTTTTTTATCCCTTCCCATTGAAACTAATACATAAGAAGAAAGAGATGAAATTTCCAAGAAAACGTAAAGGTTAAATATGTCGTTTGTTACTAGAATCCCGAGCAGTCCGCTTAAGCACAGTAGAAATAGAGAGTAAAAACCAGTGATTTTGTTTTTGCTAATTTCTTTTTCGTTAATATAAAAGCTATAAAGCACGCTAATCAGCGCTATAAAATTCACCAAAGTTAGAATCAAGGAGTTTAACACGTCGATTCTTAACTCTATTCCATACGGAGGAGCCCAATTTCCAAGGTGATAAGTTATAATTTCACCTTTATATGTTTTAATGAGTAGTATTGATGAAATGATAAGAGTGATTGTTGTTGCAATAAAAGAAATAAACCAAGATACCTTGTGTTTCTTGGCAAGAAAGCAAAACATTGATGCAATTATTGGTATAATAACTTGTAAGATTGGTAATTGCATTAAATTGTTGTTAATATATCGTTAAAGTATTAGTATATATAATACTTTTTGTTTTAATACCCTTATGTTATCTAAAATTTGTAACGCAATAAAACGCCTATTACGAAGAGAAGATAAATTTGTAGGAAGAGATGAAAATGGAAATTCTTACTATGAATCAAGTAAAGGAAAAAGGTGGGTTATATATAGCAGTGTTTCTGAGCCTACAACAGTGCCTCCGGAATGGCATATATGGCTTCACTATACTGATAATGTAGTACCAGTTAATAATAAAAAAAGAAAAGTAAAACATACTCCTAATTTAACGGGTACAAAAGATGCATACTATCCAAACCAAAAAGTGAAAAATTACTATAAAAGCTGGAGTCCTGATAACTAAAGATGCGAAGGTCAAATATACTTGAAATAACCGCTGGATTATTTGTATTAATTTTCACTATTTTTCTGATTTTCTTTGCTATTGATAAGCTATCTTACATAAAGAAAAACTATAAGGATTGCAATAAAATATATGGTCTTTTTGCTAACGCTAACGGTATAGGAGTTGGTGATAGTGTCAAGATCTCTGGTGTAGATGTTGGAAGCATAACTGGTGTATCACTTGACAAAGCTACCTACGTAGCACGAATCGATATGTGTATAAGCAAAGACATAAAATTGCCAATTGATAGTTCAGCTCTGATCACTAGCAGTGGAGTTGTTGGCAGTAAATTTGTTAATATATCACCTGGATCAGATATTAAACTAATCTTGCATGGTGGTAAAATAGAGTATACTCAAGCTGAAGCAAATATGGGTGGAATAATGGACAGAATTCTTGGTATGTTTACAAAGTGAAAATGGCAGGATTCCAAGTATATCCGTTCAGGTAAAGCCTCCTGTAGTTCTAAAGTATTTAAGGAGTTTGCCTTATTTCTTGCCTTTTCTACCGCTTGCTTTGGGGTTTATAGTATAGAAAGTGCCTTAATAGTTGCAGTGCATGTCTATCAATGATAAAATGAAAATTAATTTATTTTGATATTATGATTGGTTTACTGTTTGCCGTACTGTTGTTCCTCTGTGGTAGTGATGCACTTGCAAAACAGGAGCCACGTTCAATAGCTGGAGATAATCACATAAAGGTGATAAATTATAACCCACAAGCTATACATAAGTATACGGGTTTTTATGGTTATCAGTCCAGTATATTGTTTGAACCAGGGGAGGTAATACAAAACCTTTCAATGGGTGATTCAACTGGTTGGCAACTCCTTCCTCAAGGTAATAGATTGTTTATTAAGCCTATAGATGATATTGCCGATACTAATGCAACTATAATTACCAATAAAAGAGTTTATTACTTTGAACTTCATGCTGAAGAAGCAACTGGACTAGATGATCCAAGATTAGCATATGAAGTAAGGTTTCTTTATCCACTATTTAGCAGTGATGAGATTTACACAACAAATAACGGTGATATCTTCGAACAAGCTAGTCATACCATTATTCCTGATATCAATGATATTGAAGTTGTAAAGAAGGGATTAAATTTTAATTATTCCATCTCGCACGTCAAAGGTAGTCAGTCAATAATACCAATTAAGGTTTTTGATGACGGAAAATTTACATATCTACAATTCAATAAAATAAACTCTGATTTTCCGGCAGTTTTTATGGTTGATTCTGCAGGATATGAGTCTTTAGTAAATTTCCGTACAGTTGATAACTACCTGATAATCGAAAGGGTAAGTTCAGTGTTTACCTTAAGGAATGGATCGAGTACAGTTTGCCTATTTAATGAAACCATACCTTTCAAAAAAGGGTAAAGGCTATAATGCCCGAGATATGGGTGCAAAATTTTTTCTATGATGTTCTGTAATTCCATAAAGGCCAATAGCGTTAAGGTGCTCTTTTGTCCCATATCCTTTATTTTTATACCAATTATATTCAGGATGCTTATTATGCAATTCTTGCATAAGCCGATCTCTCGTAACTTTTGCAACGATTGAAGCTGCTGCAATTGATGTACTCAAATTATCACCATTTACTATGGATTTCACTTGCCATTTCACTTCAGGTGGTTGATTACCATCAACTAGTACATAATCTAATTCTAGGTCCAAGTCTATCAACGCACGTTTCATTGAAAGCTTTGTTGCTTGCAAGATATTGTATGAATTTATTTCTTCTACGCTTGCCATTCCTATACCAAATTTTGCAACGGATGTTATTTTTTCATATAGGACTTGCCTACATTGAGGAGTCAACTTTTTCGAGTCGTTGATTCCATCAATAATTGTATTTCTATCAATAAACACTACGGCTGCGGATATTACTGGACCAGCTAGCGGACCTCTTCCAACTTCATCCACTCCTGCTATCACTCCTGATAATTTATTTTCTAATGTAAAGTCTGGGTATTTCATAGGTTTTTATAATAAGAAAGTTATAGTAAAAACTGAACAGATAATAGAAATTATCCAAAATTTCATAACGATTACATTTTCTGACCATCTCTTCTTCTCAAAGTGATGATGTATTGGTGCCATAAGAAAAACTCTTTTTCCTTCTCCATATTTAAACTTTGTATATTTAAAATATGATATCTGAATAATAACAGATAGAGTCTCTATTACAAAGATTATTCCAATAATGGCAAAAAGCATTTCTCTTTTAATTAGGACACTAGTTAACCCTAAAGCCGCACCTACCGACAAGCTACCAACATCACCCATAAATATTTTTGCTGGATGTGTGTTAAACCACAAGAAACTTAGAATAGCTCCTATAAATGCAATGCAGAATAAAGTAATATTCATATCTGCCTGAGTTATATATGCAATTAGCCCCAAAAAAGCAAAGGAAGTGATAACTTGAGTTGCAGCAAGGCCATCCAAACCATCTGTGAGATTCACAGCATTAGAAGAGCCGACAATTACAAACGCAGCAAACGGAACATATAGATAGCCAAAATCTATTATTACTCCTTTAAATAGGGACGTTTTTGTAAAACATTCAGCAGAGTATAGCTTAAGTATAAACACACCAACCAGAGCAACAATAAACTGAATAAGTATTTTGGTTTTTGCACTTAAACCTCGATAGTGATTTGTCTTCAATTTTAAATAATCATCAATAAATCCAAGTAGAGCAAAAAATAGAGTTATCAATATCAGCAGCAAAATTTCTGGTGTTAACTGAGCCCAGAGTAAAATTGGTAATAAAGAAGAAATCAGTATTATTATTCCGCCCATAGGTGGTACATTCTTTTTTGTTATTAAATGACTTTCTGGTCCACATGATCTAATTGGTTGCCCATCTTTGCTTATTTTTTTTAGAAGCTTTATAAAATAGGGAAAAAGAATAAACCCAAAAACAAATGAGGTAAAAAATACTTTTGTAGCTAAGATCATCTGCTTACTTAAATTGACTAAGTGTCATACCACCTATAGCTAATAAAGTCAACTTCTGTCATCCTATAGCCTGACCCACAACTGTACGAACATTGTGATTTGGGCCCATCAGTAGGGTGTCATCCCAGTCTGGAATCCACAACTGTACGAACGTTGTAGTTTGGACCACCAGTGGGGTGTCATCCCAGTGCCCAGACACTGGTTCTATGCAACTTAATTAAAAACGTTTGTTTTAGTGTAAGACAATTACCTTTAGCTTATCAGCTCAGTTATAAGCAAAATTTCTGGATTCCAGACTGGAATGACACCATTTGCTGTGCAATTTACCTTCAAAAATGAATGTTCGTACAGTTGTGAACCTGTGGCAGGTATTACATAAGAGCATTTCCCTCTTCTAAATTAAAACGCACTTTTGCCTCCTTTGCAGTCTATACTTTAGATGTATTTAATTTACAAATACTAATTATTTATTAATAATGGTGATATGTAAATATAGTTATAAAATAATTGTTACACTTGAATTCCTTCCTGGTTTCTGTTGTTATCAGAACATTTAAAACACTTTAAGAAAGCTGCTTAGTTAAATTAACTTAGACAAGTAAATAGCAGTTTTGCAGCCTGTTTTTATGAATGATGATAAAATGTTGTAGCCAAATGCGCTTTCAGCATTGTGCTGAATTGCAATATCTTTGTGCTCTAACTCCTCGTCGCGAAATTTACTTATAGTTTCTCTTAATTCCCCATCTTCTAAATGTGAAACTTGCTCTTTGTAGTGCTCCCCGATAACTTCTTCAACTGCAGCAGTGCAAGCCATAGCAGCTTTTTTGCCCATAATGGCAGTTGCAACGCCAAGCGACACTCCTAAAACACGCCAAACAGGCAACAAAACAGTAGGACGAACTTTTTGCTCTTTGATTTTCTCATTAAAATAGTGAAAATGCTTTTTTTCCTGCTCTTCCATTTCAATTATTTCATTGATTATAGAAGATTTCTTAAGAATAAATTTTTGACCAGAATAAATGCAAATAGCTCCATATTCTCCAGCGTGATCTACTCTAATTGCCTGTTGCAAGAACTGATTGTTGCTGTACCTTAAATTATTTAGATTTCTTTCTTTCTCCACAATACACCTTACCTGATACGAACAGAGCTACTATGAGATAAATTAGATTCCATGTTGCTAAGGAAACACCTAGAACGTAATGAGGTCTGTCACAAGATGGAGAGTAATTAGGATTTAGTAGATTATTTCTGAGCTCTTCTATACTAACGTTACTACTTGCTTGCTCTGTACAACCTAAAACATCATGAAATAAGTGAAGTTCAAGACCTATATGATAAAAAGATATTACTGCACCTATGAGGTAGCTGCAAAACATTGCATAGATTAGAATTTTGTTGTCTTTAAGCATGCACGCTACTGCAAGTAATCCAGCGATATAGTAAACTATTCGCTCGTATGTACATAACTTGCATGGCAGCATGTTGAAAAAATATTCTAGCACATATGCAAAAATTAGAGCAGCGGCACTCGACAGCAGAAAGATTGCAGGAATTCTGGAATTATTACACATAACTTTAAGTAAATTATCCCTGAAAGTATAAAGCAGAGTATTCATTTTACATAGGGATTTTTATTTTTTTTCAAAAGCAATCTAACTGGCACACCGTCTGCAAAGAAATTTTTTCTGAGATCGTTAATTAAATAGCGTTTGTAACTTTCATCAACACTTTCAGGTATGTTACATATCAAAGAAAAAGCTGGAGGTTTAGTACCAATTTGAGCGATATACTTCATTTTAACTGCTTTGCCTTTTACAAGAGGGTGAGAATGTTTTCCTACAGCATCTATGAGCCACTTATTCAGTTTTGCAGTGCTGATCTTCTTGTTCAAGGATTCACTCACTTCAAGACACTTATCTATCACATCACCGCAGCGCATGCCTTTTAACGCAGAAATTGTTATAGTTGGCACTTCCAAGAATAACCTGGTTACTTCCTGTTGTTTGACAAATTTTATTAACCTGCTTCTGTCATCCTTACCTATTAAATCCCACTTATTTAAAACAACAATAATCCCTTTCCCTCCCTTAATTGCAGCTTCACCAATTGATAAATCCTGCTGCTCAATACCAACTAGGGAGTCTAGCATTAAAACTACCACATGAGAGCGCTTGATTGATTCCATGCTTTTCTCAACAAATCTTGATTCTAAGCCATCTACAACATTCGCCTTTCTGCGGATTCCGGCAGTGTCAATTAGAGTAATTAACTCTCCATCATGATCATATGTAATATCCACAGAATCACGTGTGGTACCTGGCTCTGAACTTGTTATTAGTCTGTTTTCTGCAAGTAAACCATTTAAAAAAGTTGATTTTCCAACATTCGGACGGCCGATGATCGCGATCCTCAGCCTACTCAGTTCATTGTTAGGTAACTCAGTGTTCTCGTTAAAATTTTCAATAACACCAGCTAATGCATCATAAAGATCAACCATGCCAAGATTATGCTCGGCAGAGATATACACCGGGCCAAGAAAATCAAAAAACTGCAAATAATCAACATTTTCGGATTTATGACTCTCGCATTTATTTGCTACTAGTATTACAGGTTTATTTATTTTTCTCTTCAGCCACTTTGCAAACTCTTCATTTCGCTCATTTTGCACTTTTGCATCAACAAGAAAGAAAATTATGTTTGAATTGGATAAAGAAAATTCGATTTGTTCAATAACTTGTAGTGAAAAATTAGTTTGGTCGTTCCATCCTCCTGTATCTATAACTTTAAACTCCAAATCGCTAATTCTCCCCATTCCCTCTCGCCTATCCCTTGTCACTCCTGGAATGTTACTCACTACTGCTGCTTTTCTTCCTACTAATCTGTTGAATAGGGTCGATTTTCCAGCATTTGGTAGGCCTACTATGGCGATTTTTAGCATAATTCAAGGGCATGTTCTATATGAAGTAAATTATAACCGAAACTTTTCAATTTAACTATTGACTTCGTAGATTATATAAGCATACTACAGTTAGAATTTTTTTATTTCGTTATGTAAAATATGGGGTAGTTATGCTAGTGTCAGAGCAAATAGAGAGTGTAGATAGAGAAGAATTAAAGCAACAAAATCATATACATAAAGATACAGAGTATTCGGAAGAGACGACAATATATGGGCATATTAATCAACATATGGAAAAAAACATCTCAAATACATTGCATGAAATATATGATGCTCTTATGTCATATAACGAATCGGAACAGCCAATGGCGTCAACTTAAGAACTTTCATTAGCAAACTCTCCTAAAGACATGATGGCGTTTAGGCTTATCTACTTTATTGCAGCTGTCCCGGTCGGATTTTAACTTTAGCGCGTATACTTAAAAAGGGCTTGAAAGTTTTTTGGCGCAATAAGTACCTGATAGAGTTTCTGTCTCATTACACTAAATAAAACTGAAAAATTTAAACGATACTCAGTAATTTGATCTGGGTTCCAAGGCCCTTGTGCATCACATATATGAAGCGATAATATATTGCACATGACCAAGTTTGCCCAAAATTCTTGTAATACAGCCTCTCCAGAAAAATTCTCTAACTCTGCTC
>NZ_JAPQLN010000072.1:0-4907 GCF_028981745.1 Wolbachia endosymbiont of Drosophila tristis
GTTTTAGTAGCACTCTAGCCGTGTCAAATTTCCCATAATAGCAGCAAAGTGTAGCGGAGTGTTGCCATTTTCATCTTTAGCGTTAACATCATCCCCTTCTTTAATGAAGTATTTTGTTAATTTTTCACTTCCGATTTTAGCAGCATGGTGCAGTGGAGTTTTATTGCATTCGTTCTTAACACTAACATTTGTGGTGTGTTTCAATAGTGTCTTAGCTAAAGCAACCATACACATCCCATCGTCAATAGAATTTGTATCACGAGCTGAAAGTAACTCCACAAGTTCTTGGTGATCAAAATCAGTGGCATAATGCAATGCTGTCATTCCCCTATTATTCTTAGTATCAACATCTGCATTGTGTTTTAGTAGCACTCTAGCCGTGTCAAATTTCCCATAATAGCAGCAAAGTGTAGCGGAGTGTTGCCATTTTCATCTTTAGCGTTAACATCGGCACCTTTTTCAATGAGGCATTCTATCGTTTCTATACTTCCACTGCTAGCAACATAGTGCAGCGAAATTCTATTTTGTTCGTTCTTAACATTAACATCTACATTATGTTCTAATAGTACCTTAGCTACGGCAACCCTACCCATCTTAGTAGCAAGATGTAGCGAAGTATCGCCATCTTTATCCTTAGCGTTAACATCTGCATTATGTTTTAATAGTACCTTAGCCACGTCAACCCTATACATCATAGTAGCCCAGTGTAACGCAGTGAAGCCACTTTCATCTTTAGCGTTAATGTCCGCCCCTTTGCCTATAAGGTATTCTACTATATCAACCCTTCCATCATAAACAGCCTGATGTAACGGAGTGATACCATATCTGCTCTTAGCATTGACATCTGCACCCTTATTGATAAAATATTGCACTATGTCCAATCCTCCACTCTCAACAGCTGAACACAATGGAGTGCTGTCAGATCCATCCCTAGCATTAACAACACAATTAAATTTATCTGGGTGTTTTTCTTCCATATGTGTTAATACGCACCTAACTGCCTCATAACTGCCACTTTCGGCAAGTGAATGCAACGGTGTATATTTCCATTTACCATAAATAGGATTAAAGTAAAATTCGTCAATTAACTCACCATACTTACTCACATATCCCCAAACAGATGCAACAATAGAATTATCTATTAATACATCATAACTGTTTATCAATTCTAGAGCTTTCCTTAAGACCTCTTCTTCTCGGCCTTTCTCTTGTAATTTTAATCTAGTCACCTTTTGCACTAGTCTGTAAATATTTACTACTCCTTTCCTTAATTTAATCATTGAATATCGATTAAGTAACTCAACAGCATTCCACAACGCTTCTTTATCATTAGCTACTTGCTGTGAAAAGATTTCTTCTATATAAATCTCATTAGGAGAAAAATAGCCCATTATCTCGAGAATGCTCAATGCTTCCGGCCCAAATTTTTTTTGCACTATAGCATCAATTGTAATTTTCCAAGTTATGAAAGTTGCCTTAGCATAACGATCACTTTTATATTCGGACTTAAAGTCAAGTAGCTTCTCTGCTATCTTTTCACACTTTTTCAGATAGCCACCAACTCTAATCCTTTTTCTACCCCTATGACTAAATACAATATTTTCTTCACTAATATATGTAACCGCTAGTTTTAAAGCCAATTGGGAATATTGTAGTTCCTGTGCTAGCTTTTTTATTTCCTTATTCTGTAAATTGTTTTCTATATTCAAAGCCCTTTTAACAAATTCTAAAGCTTCTATTTCATCAAATTCATCTGATTCTTCTATATCTCCTTCTTCTCTTGCTTTCGATTTTTTGTCACGAGGACCATAAGGTTTCTTATGGGGTCTTTGCTTGTTATTTTGCGCTGTTACAGCTGCATGTATTTCATTCAGTGTTTTACTATCCTTATGCTATTGTTTTGCTATTTTATCAATTCCTTTATTCCCTTTCTTTACCCCTCGTTCTATCCCACATAGAGTGCTGGCCCATAGCTCCACTTTTTGGAAAAATTCTTTTCCTTCTTCTGGCGAAAGAAAACGTCCTTTTATATCTTTCACCCAGTCTGATATTTTCTCCAGAAGGTCATTGCAAAAGATTTCATTGTCACCAACATAGCCAAACTTTTTGGCCAATCTACCACTCATCTCACCTTTAAACAATTCTTTTAGCTGACTTTCATTGGGCAAATTAACCGCAAACACTAGTTCATTTAAAAAGTCTTCGACTTCTTTATCACTGACTTCTCTACCTACCTTACCCTTTATAAAATCCTTATTTTCCTGCAAGTATGAGATAATACTATTATCAAATTTATATCTTACACCATCACCTACATCCAGAAACTCATCTTGTGTGTCTATTCTTATAACTGAAATTTCCTTTTCTTTATTCTTTCCACTCGACATCATTCTCAGCTTTCTCACTTCATGTTGTGCTGAATCTGTGAAATCAAAATCAATATTCGTAACAATAGCAAAATACTTCATCTCACCCTTAAACTTTCCATTACTTTTGATCTTTAAATAAGCAATAAAGTATTTCAACAAATTAAACTCACCACTCTTTGTTAATAAGCTACCTACACTGATTTTTTCAGTTCCATCTTGTTTGTGTTTGACTTGCACAAACCTATGTATTGTTGTTTTATTTTGCTTACATTGGAGAACAACATCATCAAAGCCTGCAGCTGACTTCAATTCTGTAGCTAAGCGGAAAGGACATTTTTTATCCATCACACGCATGAGAAATAATATGAGCCACAACTCTTGATAGTCAATACCATGGCGAGAACATTTTGCCCCCTAAACAGGATGATCTTCAAGCATCCTCAACCTCACATAATTTTAAAAATAGTACCAACAAATGGTAAAAAAGTTATATGTCATGATATACAGATATCGTAGCGTAAATCTGAGAATATCTACGAGATGTGCTGTTATGTAAATAAAAAAATGTGACTAATTACTTAATCTTTCACTCAAAATTGAATTCACGACATCAGGGCTGGCTTTTCCCTTGGTAAGTTTCATAACTTCGCCGACAAAGAATCCGTATAACTTTGTTTTACCGCTTTTGTATTCTTGAACTTTATCTTGGTTGTTATTGATGATTTTGTCGATAACTTCTGATATTTGACCTCTATCGGTTATTTGTTTGAGGCCTTGCTCTTCTATAATTAAAGATGCAGGTTTGCCAGTTTCAAACATACTATCGAATACCTGCTTGCCAAGTTTAGCAGAGATTGTTCCATCAACGATAAAATCTAAGAGTTCGGACAAAGCATTTGCTTTGATTGGGGAGCTCACAATATCAATACCTGCTTTATTCAAACGACCAAAAAGCTCTACGGTTAACCAGGTAACGGCGAGCTTTGAATCATGTTTTTTTATCAATTCCTCAAAATAATCAGCAATTGCTTTATCGGAGGTAATGACGTTTGCATCGTATTCATTGATACCCAATTCCTCAATGTATCGCAGCTTTTTTTGATCTGGCAACTCGGGCAAAGATGATTGAATTAAATCAATTTTATCCTGGCTTACCTCAACAGGTAATAAATCAGGCTCAGGGAAGTATCTATAATCGCTTGCATCCTCTTTGCTTCTCATCACTTTTGTTTTTCCCGAAGCAACGTCAAACAATAAGGTATCTTGACTTATTTCTTCTCCACTTTCTAAAATTTCAATTTGTCTTTGTATTTCATAGTCTATAGCTTGCACAATATAACGTATCGAGTTCAGATTTTTTATTTCACAACGAGTGCCAAATGTACTACTGCCTTTTAGGCGGACAGAAACATTTGCATCACAACGAAGTGATCCCTTTTCCATATCACCATCACACGAACCAATGTAACGCAAAATCTGCCTCAATTTTTTCATGCATTCTGCAGCTTCCGCAGATGAACGGAGATCTGGTTCTGAAACAATTTCCATTAAAGCAACCCCTGCACGATTTAAATCTACATAAGTTTTGCTTTCCTCATGAACGCTCTTTCCTGCATCTTGCTCTAAATGAATTCTCGCAATTCTTATTTCCTTTTGATTGTCGTTGATAAATACTCTACCATTTTTAACTATTGGCTCAAAAAACTGGGTTATCTGGTAACCTTGCGGTAAATCAGGATAAAAATAATTTTTCCGATCAAAGTAAGAATACTTATTAATTTCTGCAGAAAGTGCAAGACCAGTGCGTATTGCTTGCTCTATGCAGTAATAATTTAGTATTGGCAGCGTACCTGGCATTGCCGCATCAACTAGAGAAACTTGAGTGTTATGCTCAGCACCAAATTCCGTTGATGAGCTAGAAAATAGCTTCGTATTAGAAGAAACTTGAGCATGCACCTCAAGCCCAATTACCGCTTCCCAATCCTCTTTCGTCATGTATTTTATTTAAATGATAATCTTAATATTCTGCAAAATTAGCACAAAAAGTCAAAACAAAACTCATGTTAGCTAAGTGGTATGCAGATTGTTTTACCCATAGAAACGGGTTAAATGCAAAAGATTACTTGACAAGCTTCGCCAGCCCTCTTATCATAAAATTGAAGCTATTTATTTATCTTCTCTGTACAGATTAAATGACAAAAAAACTCACGTATCTGCCGTCTCATGTTTAATTTTTTGCACTATGTGCACCTTATGTCTTTATCAAACTTCTACCTACATAAGCTGAAACGCGCTTATAAAGCGTTTAAAACATAAAAAAACGCCAACTTAAAAAATGGATAGTGAATAACTAGCTACCCTAGGGTTTCTTTTGCCTTTTTTTCTGTTTAGTAAATTTCTTAACGTTTATAATTTAGATTAGTTGCGGTTTAAAAGCAACTGAATCGCGGTTATTAAGTGTTTAGAATAAAAAAACGCCATACTTGAAAGTATAATGTAAGTAATTAGCCAACCACGGGGCTTCTTTTGCCTTTTTTT
>NZ_JAPQLN010000073.1:0-14794 GCF_028981745.1 Wolbachia endosymbiont of Drosophila tristis
TGTATGGTGGGGTGCGACCCGAAAGTCGTGATTTTGTGGTGGTTAAATTCCATCTTCCCTAAACATCAGGGATAAAGTATGTCTCACATTTTAGAAAGTGGCAACTTCTGGGATGCAAGCATGAGACAAAAGCAGGTAATACTAAACCTTATGGTAAATCCCTGCGAACAGAGTTGGATAAGGTTACGAAAGGAACTTATGTTTGAATTGTCGTCAACATGAATATGCGAAATAAGGTTGATACGCATAGACCAAAATGGTAGAAGCGCAAAGAGGAATCAAGATCCTACCACTTGATTATGGATGTTCTCAGCTTCCGGCAAAAAAGTAAGAACCTAAGTCCAACATGAAACAAAATCATGGAACGGAGTAACCGCATAGATGCTCTTATATTTATTTAGATATAAGCAGGTAGCCAACCGTAAGCTTCTATGTGGAAGGATTGTTTAAGAAGCTAACGCCCAAAGTAATATTTGGGATATGCAGACGTAAACACTGTAATTTGGAAGGTAAAGTTATGAGTAGTAGTGAATATGTTATGAGCCAACAAAATGTTAGGTATGAATGGAATGAAATTTCTTGGCGTAAGCTGGAGAAATCTTCATTTAAGCTACAAAAACGAATTTACCAAGCTTCTAAATGTAATGATGTCAAAAAGATGCATAATCTTCAGAGATTATTACTCAAATCGACAAGTGCAAGAATGCTCGCAGTTAGAAGAGTAACACAGGACAATAGAGGGAAAAAGACTGCAGGTATTGATGAGAAAGCCAATCTCGACCAAAAAGAAAGAATGCAATTAGCAAATTCTATGGATTTAAGAGGAAGAGCAAAACCATCAAGACGAGTCTGGATACCAAAACCTGGCAAGCCATTGGAGCGTCGTCCCCTTGGTATTCCCACATATCGTGTCGAGCAAAACAAACACTTGTAAAAATGGCGTTGGAACCTGAATGGGAAGCAAAATTTGAGCCGAACACTTATGGTTTTAGACCTGGTAGATCTTGTCACGATGCTATGAAGGCCATATTCAATGCACTAAGTCAGAAAACAGCATATTGTTTAGATGCTGATATTTCAGGATGTTTCGATAATATTAAACACTATGCATTGCTTGAAAAACTCAATACCACACCAACATTAAGAAAAACAATAAAAGGATGGTTGAGAGCAGGAGTAATAGAAAATAGAATCTTCCAGCCAACTAAGAGTGGTACAATTCAAGGAGGAACTATCTCTCCATTATTGGCTTGTATAGCATTACACGGTATGGAACAATATATTAAAGAAGCATTAAAAAGTGAACTTTTTCTATATAGAAGAAGAAAGTATGGTACAGCATCGCAGCAACGGGCACAACAAGCTCTTAGTATAATTTTTTATGCTGATGATTTTGTTGTTATACATGAGAGTGAGGAGATCCTTATTAAGGCAAAGGTACTAATCGAAGAATGGTTAAAAATCATTGGACTAGAACTAAAACCTTCAAAAACAAGGATTTCCCATACTTTAGAAGGGGATAAACCAGGATTTGATTTTCTTGGATTTTCAATAAGACACTACCTAACAAGAAATAATAAGAAAGGTTACAAGTTATTAATCAAACCAAGTCGTGAATCTATAAAACAGCATAATTTCATTATCAAACATAAGATTAGAAAATTGAGGGGAGCAACACAAGAAATAGTAATTAAAGTACTTAATCCAATTATTAGAGGATGGAGTCAATATTACTCTTGTGTAGTTTCAAGTGAAACATTTAATCTTATTGACAGTGTAATGTTCAGAAAACTTTGGAAGTGGGCGTTATATAAACACCCAAACAAAGGAAAATGCTGGATCAAAAGAAAGTACTTCAAGAAGTATGGTAATGATAATTGGCGATTTATGACAAGTAACGAAGTGAATCTTATAAGACACGGAGATCATGTTATTAAGCGACATATCAAAGTGAAAGGAACCAAATCTCCATACGATGGTGATTGGGTTTACTGGGGGAATCGTCTTAATAGAATACTAGATAAATCACCGAGAGTAATAAAGCTGTTGAAGTGACAACAAGGCAAATGTGATCAATGTCAACTTTGGTTCAAGAGTGATGATATTCTAGAAATACACCATAAAGACCAAAATAGGAAAAATAATATGATCAAAAATTTATTATTATTACATGGACATTGTCACGATATTTTACACAGGAAGTGTGCATGACAAGCACCAAATTGCAGAGGAGCCGTATGACGGTAACCTGTCACGTACGGTTCTGCAGTCGAGTGGGGAGAGGTGACTTTCTCCACTTAGATAACGAAAGTGGAAATAGTAGAAGAGTTAATAAAAGCAGGGGCTGAAATAGAACAAGCAGATAAATTTGGGATGACAGCGATGGATTATGCGAAAAATAGTAAAGAGGTAACTGAAGTATTGAAGAAAGAAACAGACAGAATAGAAAAGTTATTTGAGAAATTATGAGAGGCTGAAAATATGGAAAGAAAGGAAGAAATAGAAAAGAAAGTAATGAATTTAGAGAAAAAAGCGTTGGAAGAGGTGAGGAAAATATGGAAAAAGGTATATGGAGAAGGAGCGCCTAGATACTCAAAGAAATACCTGATACCAAGATTAGCTTATAGAATGCAGGAAAAAGCGTACGGAGAAATATCAAGAAAAGGGGCAAAAAGACTAGAATACCTGGCAGATCGACTAGAGAAGGGAAAAAGGATAAGTAGCGATAAACTGCCAGTAGACCATCCCATCCCAAAGAAAAATGTTCTCACGGGTAGCGGTTTTTGTTGCTGGAAATGGTTGGATTATTTAAGTTATTAGCAATATATAATACTAAATTAATAGTAATTCATTTGAGAACAAAAAGAAAAATTTATGATAATTTTACATTTCAAATGGATATTGTTCTTTTTATAAAAAATATTCCTATACTATGTAAGGTCAAGTTCTAATCACATCAATTTTTCTTCCAAATTAAATCTTATCTTTTACAGTGGATCTTACGTTTAAATTATTTTATATCCAAAATTAAGGAAGTTATTCTAAACGGTACACAACTTCAGCATCTAAAGCTAGCTGATTTTAAGAAAATATCGCTCTCATGAATGTGCTTTACGGACAAAAGCTTTATTAATATCTTCTATATTATTGTTAATAAACAACCCCCCAAAAAAAATATGCAGAAATAAATTAAAAGACCCATTACAACCAACGCGTAAATATGGAGTAAAGAAATACTTCATTCACCTATTAACCTCTACCTACTGCCTCTACCATTGCTATGATCATAAACTCTATTCACTCCATCAATTTCATCCAATACAGATTGCGGACCAAAATCAATTGATATCACTCTTTCTCCGCCTAATTGCAATGCTCCCCCACCTCCACGCTGTGGATATTGGAGTTCTAAAAATTGTAATAGTAATGGATCAATTTCATGTTGAATTCCTGGACGACCTTGAATCAATCTACCCCTAGGAGAAGATAGAGAATCATTTTGGAATAATTGTGAAATATTTCTTCTCCGATTTCTAAAGTATTGTTCATTTCTTTGAGGTTGTCTAGTGTCATTTCCAATTCCTGCACTAAGAAGACCACGTATATAACCTATAATACCTTCACCTTTCTCTCCAAAGTTACTATTTCCCTGTAAAGCTTGATCAATAGCTTGGTTAATATCCCTAGCATTTTCGTATGCCCATATGCCACAATTATGGCCATCTGTTTGCTGATGAACGGAAACATCATGGACATTATCATCGCTAATATCACATTCTCTTAAAGCTCCTCGAATATTATTGTCAATACGACTATCTGGACCAAGTGAATCAGCATAATACCCATAATAATTTCCATTTTGGTGGACAATAACTAATGTAACCCAATGACGATTACCTACATTAATAATAGCAGTTAATCTATCTTTTTCACCCGAATCTACTTTTTGTTTAAAGTTATCTATGTTACTACTTAATAAGTCCCTACCTGTTGGATCATTTTGATTTCCATCGACTCCTACTGAAGTTATTGCAAAATCATGACGATCATTAGTTGGATTAGATCGATCATCATGGAAAGTATATTGTCGTGCAGCGAAAAACATGTCATGAGTTTGTAGCCAATAACGGAAATTTTGATTTTCTGTTGCAAAGTCTAGTGCAAGTAGATTATGCACATCTTCTATTTCACGAGCGTTGTTTCTACGAAGGATAGTGTTTATTTGTTGTAATATTCCTTGTGCTGTAGAAGTACCACCTCCCCTTATTCTTGACCTTAATGTTTCTATTGCCTGTGCTCTAGTACCTTGCAAGTAACTAAATGGAACGTGCAGATTATCATCTATATCAAGCAAAAAAATCGAGTTCTGTCCTGGTCTTTTTTCCATGTAAAAGCGCCTGAAATTTTCACGAGTTTGATCTGACAATAGATTTTCTGGTGGATTTTCATCAATAACACTTTCAGGTCCCACTAATACTTCTGGTCTTGAGTCATGACCACGACGATCAAGTCTATGTACATACACTGCTTGTTGTGGAAGAGATATAAAGTCTTCTGCTCTCTGTGCACCTCTATTAAATACAGCATAAGACAAAACCACCTCATTTCCAGAAGTAATAGGCAAATATCCCCTTTGTTTGCTCATCAATTCTGTTATTTTGTACCTTGCCTCGTCTTGCTCCTGTTCTACTTCTTCTGCATTATCAGCAAATCCTAATACATATCCAATTGGGTGAGTATCTGCTGTAGGTTGTCTTAATAATAGAAGACCTAGTCTCTGTTCTGTAACTCTTGTAAGTATTACCCTTTCTCCTTCTTCTTCCTGCCACCTTTTTAAACTATATGTTTGACCAACTTTATACATAGCAAGCACTTTATAAGGATTATCACTAGCATAAAATGTACCATGTAGTATAGAGCGAAACTTATCTTTGCTATTTACATCTATTATCATATTGCCATGCGTATCTTCTGGCATTAATACTGCAGAAATGTTTCTAAATAATTCTTGATGCTGAAATCTATCTTGCCAGCCATCATTCATAACTTGATTTAAAGCATTATGCACATTTCCAGCATTAGGCACTTGCACAAGATTACCACCAAGAAAATTATTTGCATTATTATTTTGGTAATTGTGATATAAACCAAGGTTATCTGTATGAATATTAAGGCCAAGTTGATTATTAAGTGTGCATGAAACTTCCCGTACATGAACATTATTTCCGTCAACATTAAGATCTTGTAAATTGATGGCTCCTTATTGTACAGCGTTGTTATCTCTAATATGAAGTATAACTATATCAGAACCTTGAGTATGGAAGACCATGGTTAAAGCATGATTCTCATCACCATATCTAAATATATACTTTCTTACACGTTGTTGAACTGCGTTTACTAATCTGAACTCTTCTAAAATACTATTCCCAAAAGCAAAACCAGTTATGCAGTCAAATATTCTGTTATAATTCTCTGCATTTCTTGGTATTTCGTTAGGAAGATGTTGAAGCAAGAAATCTCTAATATTTTCTCTAATTCCTTCATCCTCCAAACACTCAAATAATCTTTGTACCAAAGGAAATCTATTCTCTAAAAACTCTACTGTATCAATACTAAAAGGATCTATATTCAGATTAAAATTTAATCCAATACAAACAGCATTTCTTGATTCAGTGTGAATAGATATAAATGAAGAAGCATGTAATCTTTTAGCATCAGCTCTAGCGCGGTTTAATGCAATATCAGACGATGTCCTCCATCTAGTAACATTAATAACGATAGGAATGTTTTCTCTCTCTGCCTGATGACATATAAGAAAAGCAACATATGAATTTCCAGGAGACAAGTCAAGGTCAATATCTATTGTGTAGAGATGAATAAAATTTGCCAACAAACCTAAGAAAAATCCGTGACTCTCAAACTTTTGACTGCGATTTTGAATGTCATTTTGTAGGCTGCCTAGGTAACTACGATAGATTCGAGTTATGTATGGCAAAATTCCTTCATTTATTCCACGTTCTATATTTATTCTTTGGTTACTTGCTAGCACTTCCATAAAACTGAAAATCCCTTGCTGACCCGGTGCAACTTGCACAAAATTGACCAAATGACCAAGCTGTACTCTCTGATCTTGATTGAGTCGTATACTTCCTATTTCCTTAACTGTCAACAAACTGCGTGGCGCAGGCGCATTAATCCCATTAAGCCTATTGCGTTCTATATGCCTAAGAAGGCTAATCTCAGACGCTGAATATTTAGCAAATCTATCTCTACTTTGAGAATCTTTTTCACGAATCACCTCGAATACTGTTGCAATCGCCTCTCCCTGACTCTTGCCCTTTCCATGCATGCATACTTTGTATTGCTCAAAATTTAGGTCTTCTTCCCTTAAATTTGGATTTTGCCCTCTAATCTCTCGCACTAGAGCATTTCTTTCCCTTGTACTGAACCTTAACCCATCACTATTAAGACGATCAGAAATACTGTAGCATCTGACAACTTGCTGTCCGTCACGATAAACAGCGACTTTTAGGTTCCCTGTATTTCTATTTCTACCACCTGTATCAATACCATGATTATCAAAACGAAAATACACTCTCTCATTTGCTTTTAAGATATTAGCATCATGAGCAGTAGCAAACATACTGAAAAAGAATACAGGAAGGAAACGTCCTGTACTTACATGATACAAGAAAAATGGACATTGATCTAAAAAGGATTCAAACTCTTGTCTAAAACCATCAAGATCTCCATCCACTAAACTTCTTATTAAAGACACAAAGCACCTCTCTATTTGCTAAGACCAGAAAAACCACTCACATTAATGAGTAGACTAGATTCTTCTTTTCTTATGAGAACCAGAAATACCACTCACACTAGGAGCTTCAAACTCAGACTGTGGGCCATCACCAGAACCATCAAGTGGCAAAGATACCTTAGATTGAGACCGCAAATTATTCCAAGGACCATCACCTACAGAAGGTAAAGTTACTTTCTCTAACTGAAGAAATAACTCTTCTGCAAACTTGCCGTAATCTACACCTTTCCTCTTTCCTTCCCTACCACATATTCTAAGATTTTCTATCATGACTTCTTTAAAAAGGTCAAACTTTTCAGGAAAGCAACCTTTGGCAAATGAAATCATATCTAATATTTCTTCTTTCTCTATTTCCCTATCGGGCTTACAAACATCTTCTCGTTTCCAATTAATGATTAATCCCCCAAGTACACTCTTTATAGGAACTGTATAATTAGAAGTATTAACAGAGGTCTCTCTGTATTCAGCAAAGCGTTCACATTTCCAAATCTCCATAATAAGGGATCTAGCTTGAACACTTAACTCAGGATTTTTCAACATCACATTTGAAAGTGAATAAAGAAAAAGTTCATAGTCTTGCTGTGAGAATATCTTGTCCGAACAGTCTCCTCCTGCTGAAACGCCTTTATAACACCAGCACTGTACCAAATCATGAACCGTATCAAAAAAACATGACTCTATTAATTCAGCAAGAAGGGAATATACTCCCTTATCTTTCTGCAATAATTTCTGTAAAAGAGTATCTTTATCGCCTATATTCCTTACACAAAAATCTAAAATAGGAGCGTCTCTCTTAACAGATTGAGGACGAGAAAGAGCAACAATAGCTTCTGTAAGCTTCTTCTCCTTATCTTTTTCCTCTAACTGATTATAAAAATACTCTACCCCTTCGCTCCACTTAAGTTTTACAGTACTGTCAAAACCTTCTACTGCATCATACTTCTTTAATTCCCCAGATTCTCTATCGATCCAGAAATCAAACACAGGACCATTTCTCTTCATGGATGATAGCAGAATGTTTCTTACATATTGATCACTGATCGGATTACCTTGACTATCTACCTCTTCTGAAGTAAATTGACCTCTAGAGGTTACAAACTGTTTGTTGAAAAAATCACCTATCTTGCCCGTTATACAGTACCTAGATGCCATACCATACCTTGGTAGTGGGTTATCGATTTCTCCTATTTTCTCTTCAGTCAATTTCTGACCTAAAACAGTATTATTTAACCTTGTACCTAACCAACAACCTTCATCTCGAAAAACATTATATAAGAATTCCAGCTTATCATCCTTAAAAAGTTTGATATACTCTATATAGGTCTCGACCCACCTTTTAATAGCTAACTTTCTTCCAGCCGCAATGTCACGATCTGTATGTTTTATCACATCTTGTAGCTTTTTAAGCACTTCAGCCTGACGTTTTGTTTCTATTGGCATTTAAACCTCCCTATATCATGAAAACAACTCTATGGTACTAAATTTGTAACTAAGTTACAACACCTAATTACTCCAGAAAGACCTATTTGATACCCAAACGTTCTGGTCAGGCCTAGAGAAATCTGTCTGGAATTATTGAGTATTTTCTAGAAATCTTAATTTGACAGCTAACACCAGGTTTTCTGGAGACTATAGGTGATGCACTTTTTCTATTTATATTCCCAAGAATAAGGTCAGTAGATATGTTGTTTTCCAGAAGAATATTAGTAAGATTAATTGGAGAAGTGCTTATGACTTTAACTAAGTGTGTTTTAACTTCGCCCTTAAGTTCTGTTCAGCAGTATCTGTTAGTGTTAGGTAAGGTTATGGTTGTAAATACAAAATCCGATCAGCAGAGGGCTGAAGATGATCTATATACTGTTTTGAGATTCAAAGAAAAAGGAGATTTTGAAAGACGGATAAGAGAACTGCTTGTTAACGATTATAAGAAACTTAAAAAACCACTGAGCAAACTCCTTGGTAAGTGAGAAAGTAAAATAAGGACTGATAAAGAGAATAACCAAGCAGCCAGAAACGTTTATGATCAAATCAAAAAATCTAAAACTAATGAAGATAAATTAAGTAATTTATTGAACTTTAAAAAACAGCTAAAAGCTTTCCTAAAAAATCAAGATGATTGTAGTATTGTGTTAAATGCGATTGACTCTGCAAGTGTTATCCCTGTTATTGAAGTTAATGGTGTGCATCCAAAAGATAGTGAGATCAAAAAGTTAAAAAAAGCTCAACCTCTCACCTCTAACAGACAAGACTTTGAAGAAGCTCTAGGATACATAGAATCACAAGAAAAAGTTATGGGGATTACATTAGAGGAAATTATGGAATACAAGCAACACTCTGTTAAGATTTTTCTACTGAACCGTGTTCATTCATGCAAAAATGGGCATTCTCAATTGCATCCTGATGTAAAAGAAGCTATAGCAATATTATCAAATGATAAGCTGAGAGCTTTCTACGATGAAGAAGTAAAGAAGAAGACGCTACAACCAATATTGTCCTACAAAGAATGTGAACAATTATATGATAAAATTAACTATGAAAAAAATGAATCTCGTATTATAATCGAAAGAGAAGAACTTGGAGAGAATGTTAGGAGGGTAATGGGAGTGAAGCGCTTTACGAATAAAAGCAGTAGAGAAGATCAGAAAAATGGTACTAGTCCAACAGGAACTTCTACAAATTATAGACAAGAGCAAGTTGCCTCTAGTGGTGATAGAACACTTTATAATAGTGATATACCTTCACTAGGTAGATCGATTAAGAGCAGCCGAAGTGCACTGTTTATGCCATTTGGAGCTTCTGTTGATACGAGTACCCCGATTAAACCTGCCAATCCATCTAACCTAGTTACCACTGGTGAGAATTATACTAGTAATGCAGATCTGAGTGATGAATTGAACGTAAGTGAAGTAACTAAAATTGTTGAACGAATGGAGCTATTATCCAATAGTTTAAAAAAAATCCAAGAAATTGTGGAAAAGCTGGGTAATACTACACTAAGTGAAGAAGTGATAGTTCATGAGAGACATTTCAAAAAGTTTATGGATTTTGTAGGAGAAATTCTCGTAGATATTGGTACAAGATTACCACAAAGTGATTCTAAAAGCATGTATCTTGAACAAAAATTGAAGGGATTGGAAAAGATGCATGAATTCTTAGATAACAGTGTTCAAGAGTTAGAGAAAAAAGTAGATAAACTTGAAAAAGAGAATAAAGATTTTCTAGCAGAAAATGATGAACTTAAGGAAAAACTTGCTACAGCGAAAGAAGAAAAGGAATTGCTATTTAATAAAAAAGAAAAGATGCAGGAAGTTATAAATGGGCTGAATGAGAACAATCAACGATTAATGCAAAAAATAAATGAGTTAGAAGATGATTATGAGTATTTGTTAAGAGCGGAAAAGACAAAAAGAGAAACCGAAGATTCGTGTATAAAAGTGGAGGATGCAGATATACCGGAAGGAAAAGCTGAGTTATGTAAAGACTATGCAATTAAACTAGTAAAGCTGGAACAAGAGATAGATGCAAAAGGGAAACAATGTGAGGAATTGCTATTAGAAAATAGTATATTACGAGGAAATATAGAACGATTAAAGGAAGAGAATAAACGATTAGAAGGCATTGAAGAAAGCTTTAGTATCGATCCCTCACATTTTTGCTCTGTAAAAAATTTGCATGATGAGCTTATTCTAGCTAATGAACAGCCGGAAAATATTGATATATCAATCCAGGATGAGATGGATTCAAAAGTTGCCACTGAGTCTGTGGGTGTTAATGTAAAACAAGGTTATAGTAAAAGGACTAGCAACCTATCTCGAGTCTCTGAACAAAGTTCAGCAGTAAAATCTCAATTCTCAGAAGCAAGAGCTCAGAGTAGAAAGCAAATAATTTATGCCTCTGCTTCTCTTATATTATCTGGAGTATTTGCTGTTGGCACAAGTTTAACAATGTCTCATTTAGGAATATCTATTTCACTTGCTTTGACTGCATTAACTTTCCTTACATTGGGATGTTATTGTTCATATAAGGCAAGTACAACGCTTAGGAATATTGAACTTGATCGAACTTTTAAAATGGCTGATCATGAAGCTGTTTTTATGGTTCCCAGCTTATAACTATGTGGAAAAATATATTGTTTTACTCACCCCAAGAAAAGAGATAATGGGAAAGATAAAAAGGTCTATCAGTTCTCGGTGCGGCAGATTAATTTCTGACGGTGATATAGAGCATTACTTATTTCTCTAGAGAATAGGGAATTGGCGAATAGAGTTCTAGGTGTAGAAGGAGATATAGATGAAGAAAAGACCAGATTTAGTAGAAAAATATAAGGGCTTCTTTGTAAATGATAGTAAGGGAACAGCAAAGTAGTTATATTAAGGGACTGGTTTTATGTTCTGAACTCAGATTTTCGTTAGGTTATAAAAGAAGTAATATCGAGACCTTACTTTGAAATTCCAGATTATCAGAGTACTTTGCTCTTCTGAAGTGAGTGATGTTGGAATACCTCTGGATCGCAGTACTAATAACCAAAATTAAAGAGTAAATAGTTTATAATTTAAGTATTTATAATAGAGAAATTAGCATGTATCTAAATTTGAGCAGCAAATACCTTGAAATTACCATCAATTCAGTAAAATTGAAGAGTTTTAATGGTTTAATCATGTAAAGTATTCAATAAACTGCCGTTTTTAAATTTTATCAGACTCAGTTAAAAGAGTGGAGATTTTAATGATTTACCTCAAATCTAATTAAGAGTTAAAGTGAGAAGATGTTTTAGTTTTTATGCACCTTCCTCTCTACTAATTAAGGCGTTCTTTTTATTTGCGGCTTTTCAGACGTACGATTCTGCTTAGCAACCAATCCGGTACTTCTCTACCCTTTTCCCACTTAGCAAACCTCATCTTTTCTTTTAGGTAGTACTCTCTGTAAGCTTTTACTGAATGACTAGACTTATATTGATCTGGTAACGCCTGTACAAAAGGCTTTATATCGGTTGATTGAAAAACAAGCAAATTCTTATTACTATCACACCAATCTATAACTTCTTCTGATCTATGTTTTCTTTTATATCGCCAAGTATACTCTTTGCACAGCTCCCTTCCGTATTTTATTAACCAGAAAAAGTTCCCTTTGGATTGTCTAGCCCATAGAGAACAAGGGTGGTTTTTGTGAGTAAGTTTATATGGAACTTCTATATTCTGGTCTGTGATGCTGACTAAAGGATTTGGCACTTTTAATGCTATTGAAAAAACATTACTCAGTAACTGAGCAGTTTCTAATAGCATTTTTACTATATGCTTATCACATAACATTTTTGCCGCAATCTCTGGGTTTTCATCTAGTACAAAGATGTTCATCTAAACATCCAAAGAGCTTAAGTCTTTAATTTCATTAGCTGTAAGACCAGTAGTTTGAGCTATGATATCAATAGAAACTCCTGCTTTAAGTAGATTCTTTGCAACTTCAATTTCCCTCTCTTTTCTGCCTTTTTCATGTCCGATGAGGATGCCTTTTGCAGTAGCATCATCAAGTTTTTGAGCAAGGACAGCCTGTTCATCAAGAATACGTTTTATTTCCTGTTCATAGGCAATAAATTCTTTTTCTGACCAGTTGAACCTATTTAGTTCTTCATAGGCCTTTTTAATTATTAGATCACTACCTATTATTTTTTCCAGCTCTTCTTCACTAGTCTCATCTGCATATTTAAAGAAGTAGACCCATTTCTCAACAATACTTGAAAGCTGATCTTCTTTGGTTTTTGGAAATTTAGGCAACTCAATAAATATAAAGTAAAAATCTTTTAGATCATGTTCATGAGTATCTTCATCGCGAATGGTATGCTTTGACTTATACTCAGACTTATCAGGAAATAAAATACAGTCTGCTATAGCAATAAAGATAATTTCCTTAAGGTCATGATATTGATCGCCTTTGTCAGCCTGTCTTGAATAGGCTTTAGCAGCATAGTATTGAGCACGTTTTTCAAAGCCCTTAGTTTTAGCGACCTGCATTTCGACTATCACTTGCAGCCCATTTTTATCTCTACAAAGAACATCAACAATGCTTTGTTTTTTAGAAGCAATATCAGGATCTTGAATAGTACTTAAAAACTCTATATCCTGTATTGCATTTGTTCCAGCAAAGCCGAGAATATCATTAAGAAAGTGAATAAGGATATCTTTATTTTTTTCAGTACCAAAGATGCGCTTGAACGATATATCATTCTTGGGATCGAGAAACTTCGAAAGAGCCATAGGAAATCCACTTAAAAAGCATTAATAATTATACACAATTGTGAAGAAATATTCAACTAAAATTCAAACATAGAAAGAAGCATCCCTTTTGTATATCTTTATTTGGTAGTATTAACCTGTATAATATTTATGGCAAATATCTCGATAAGGTACAAAATAGCACAAAAAGTAAGGAGCTGGAGGTTAAAGCGAGGTTATACTCAAAAAGATTTAGCGGGAAAAATTGGCGTAACGTATCAAGTAGTACTACAATATGAAAAAGGAACACGTAAAATTTCGATTGAGAAATTGTATGCTATAGCAGAAGTGTTATCGGTTGGCATCATAGATCTTATTCCTGTATCAAGTGAAAAAATTTGCCTTAAAAACGAAGAAGAGGAAATATTAAATCTAGTAAGAAAATATAAAACGATTAATGATCAAGAGTTGCGCAAGGTGTTTTACTTGCTAACAAAATTTACCCGAGTTGGTGAGAAAAGTAGTAAAAAAGCAGAGAAGGTAAAAATTGCAAAGGGTATGGTTAAAGCAGGAATTTCTGTTGATATTGTTTCACAAGCAATTGGCCTCTCTGCTAATGAGTGTGTTGAAGAAAAAACAGGTTCTATCTACTACCAAATAGGAAAAAAGATAAAAGAATGGAGGCTGGTGAGAGAGTATACTCAAAAGGATTTGGCTGAGAAAATGGATACAACACGTGATGAAATAAGCAACTATGAGCAAGGACGTGTGGCCATTCCACTGGAAAAATTATATGCAATAGCAGAAACATTATCAATTAGCATTACAGATCTGCTCATAGAGGAAGATGAGATAGTAGAAAGTGAGCTACCTGATTTAATAAAAGAATACAAAAAAATTGAGAGTCAAGAATTACGCTATGCGCTAATAAAATCTCTGTTTGAAAGCATACAAATTTGCGAAGAAAAAGTGAAAAGAGCAGAAAAGATGAAAATTGCAAAGGATTTAGTGAAAGGAGGAATTTCTACCGATATTATTTTGCAAATAACAGGCCTCTCTTTAGGCGAAATTCAACAGATTTAAAATAAAAAATCAGTATATATTAATATCTTTACTCTTGGATGAAAAAATAAGTAAAAAAGATTGAGAAATTGATTTGACTTCACTCGAAAGCTATGGCTTTATGCCAATGCTGATAAAAAACAGCAGTAAATATCTAAAAAAAGTTTGTTGTTAGTGAAAGGTAAATTATATGAATAAAAGTAAAGAAGAAATCGAATTCAGAATATTAGAAAGCAAAGGCAAAGCACTACTTGATCGTGAAATAATGGAAACGTTTCTAAGTGCAGTACATGAAAGCCCACAGGCTCAAGAAATTGCTAAAAATTTGGTGAATACTTATACAGGAGTAGGAAGGATTTTAGGTAGAGAAATGGATGACCTGAAAGTTATAGAAGGAGTAACTGATTCTGCAGTAGCAATGATTATGTGTGTTAAGGAAACACTAGAAAGGGTACTGAAAGAAAAGCTTAAGAGTGAGCCAATCATGGACTTACAAGGGATAGTAGAGTACTTAAACGTAAGAGGTTGTCCGGAAACAAGTAAATTCAAGCATATTCCCTCTTTAACATAACCCTACTCATAGCTAGGTATATGAAATTCTCAGTGGATGTTGTGAGTAAATCATACTCCTTCGATAGCCTTCTATTCCTATTAACCCAAGCAAAAGTCCTTTCTACAACCCATCTTCTTGGCTGTACTTTAAACC
>NZ_JAPQLN010000074.1:0-3951 GCF_028981745.1 Wolbachia endosymbiont of Drosophila tristis
TATTTCAGCCCCTGCTTTTATTAACTCTTCTACTATTTCCACTTTCGTTATCTAAGTGGAGAAAGTCACCTCTCCCCACTCGACTGCAGAACCGTACGTGACAGGTTACCGTCATACGGCTCCTCTGCAATTTGGTGCTTGTCATGCACACTTCCTGTGTAAAATATCGTGACAATGTCCATGTAATAATAATAAATTTTTGATCATATTATTTTTCCTATTTTGGTCTTTATGGTGTATTTCTAGAATATCATCACTCTTGAACCAAAGTTGACATTGATCACATTTGCCTTGTTGTCACTTCAACAGCTTTATTACTCTCGGTGATTTATCTAGTATTCTATTAAGACGATTCCCCCAGTAAACCCAATCACCATCGTATGGAGATTTGGTTCCTTTCACTTTGATATGTCGCTTAATAACATGATCTCCGTGTCTTATAAGATTCACTTCGTTACTTGTCATAAATCGCCAATTATCATTACCATACTTCTTGAAGTACTTTCTTTTGATCCAGCATTTTCCTTTGTTTGGGTGTTTATATAACGCCCACTTCCAAAGTTTTCTGAACATTACACTGTCAATAAGATTAAATGTTTCACTTGAAACTACACAAGAGTAATATTGACTCCATCCTCTAATAATTGGATTAAGTACTTTAATTACTATTTCTTGTGTTGCTCCCCTCAATTTTCTAATCTTATGTTTGATAATGAAATTATGCTGTTTTATAGATTCACGACTTGGTTTGATTAATAACTTGTAACCTTTCTTATTATTTCTTGTTAGGTAGTGTCTTATTGAAAATCCAAGAAAATCAAATCCTGGTTTATCCCCTTCTAAAGTATGGGAAATCCTTGTTTTTGAAGGTTTTAGTTCTAGTCCAATGATTTTTAACCATTCTTCGATTAGTACCTTTGCCTTAATAAGGATCTCCTCACTCTCATGTATAACAACAAAATCATCAGCATAAAAAATTATACTAAGAGCTTGTTGTGCCCGTTGCTGCGATGCTGTACCATACTTTCTTCTTCTATATAGAAAAAGTTCACTTTTTAATGCTTCTTTAATATATTGTTCCATACCGTGTAATGCTATACAAGCCAATAATGGAGAGATAGTTCCTCCTTGAATTGTACCACTCTTAGTTGGCTGGAAGATTCTATTTTCTATTACTCCTGCTCTCAACCATCCTTTTATTGTTTTTCTTAATGTTGGTGTGGTATTGAGTTTTTCAAGCAATGCATAGTGTTTAATATTATCGAAACATCCTGAAATATCAGCATCTAAACAATATGCTGTTTTCTGACTTAGTGCATTGAATATGGCCTTCATAGCATCGTGACAAGATCTACCAGGTCTAAAACCATAAGTGTTCGGCTCAAATTTTGCTTCCCATTCAGGTTCCAACGCCATTTTTACAAGTGTTTGTTTTGCTCGACACGATATGTGGGAATACCAAGGGGACGACGCTCCAATGGCTTGCCAGGTTTTGGTATCCAGACTCGTCTTGATGGTTTTGCTCTTCCTCTTAAATCCATAGAATTTGCTAATTGCATTCTTTCTTTTTGGTCGAGATTGGCTTTCTCATCAATACCTGCAGTCTTTTTCCCTCTATTGTCCTGTGTTACTCTTCTAACTGCGAGCATTCTTGCACTTGTCGATTTGAGTAATAATCTCTGAAGATTATGCATCTTTTTGACATCATTACATTTAGAAGCTTGGTAAATTCGTTTTTGTAGCTTAAATGAAGATTTCTCCAGCTTACGCCAAGAAATTTCATTCCATTCATACCTAACATTTTGTTGGCTCATAACATATTCACTACTACTCATAACTTTACCTTCCAAATTACAGTGTTTACGTCTGCATATCCCAAATATTACTTTGGGCGTTAGCTTCTTAAACAATCCTTCCACATAGAAGCTTACGGTTGGCTACCTGCTTATATCTAAATAAATATAAGAGCATCTATGCGGTTACTCCGTTCCATGATTTTGTTTCATGTTGGACTTAGGTTCTTACTTTTTTGCCGGAAGCTGAGAACATCCATAATCAAGTGGTAGGATCTTGATTCCTCTTTGCGCTTCTACCATTTTGGTCTATGCGTATCAACCTTATTTCGCATATTCATGTTGACGACAATTCAAACATAAGTTCCTTTCGTAACCTTATCCAACTCTGTTCGCAGGGATTTACCATAAGGTTTAGTATTACCTGCTTTTGTCTCATGCTTGCATCCCAGAAGTTGCCACTTTCTAAAATGTGAGACATACTTTATCCCTGATGTTTAGGGAAGATGGAATTTAACCACCACAAAATCACGACTTTCGGGTCGCACCCCACCATACATGCAAGGTGCAGCGGTGTGCATTTACTGCCATACTCTTCAGCATTTACATTCCCTCCTGATTTTATCAATTCTCTAACTGTTTCTAGACGTTTCTCCGTTATCGCTAGGTGCAGTGCTGTATATCCTTCTACATCCGCTGCATTCACATTCGCTCCTTTTTCAACTAATCAGCTCACTGTTTTTCCGTCTACTGCATAATGCAGTTCCTTTTTTGTCCCCTTAATATTTTTACCTGAGTGCTCTAATAATTCTTTTAGTTCATCCTCTTTTTCTTTTTTACTCATAACCTACCTCACCTTTTCTTTAAATTTAAGTCCCTTTTTTAATTCTCACCACCTCATCTATTATTTCGTTTACTTGGCACATTATCTTGGTTGCTAAATTTTGACATTCTTTCTTTATTAATGATTTGTCTCTCTTCCTTATTTCTTCGATCTCCATTATTTTTAGCTCTGGCATATAGCTCCTATCCAACTTCTCTGCTATTTCTCCCACTAGCCCCTCTATTCCATAGCACGTCAGTTTTCTACTTTTTGTTACTCCACCTTTTGCTCTCAAAAATTTACTTGCCTTTTCACTCTCTTCCCTATCACATAGACAATACTTTTCACTTTCCCATATGTAATACATTGGTGTTGAACCATACTTATTCAGTTGATTAACTTCAGATCCTGCTTTTACTAGCTCTTTTATTATTTCAACTCCTGCTCCTCCTATTTTACATGCAGAGTGCAGTGGCGTACATCCACTGACATATTGAGTGGCATTTATTTCCGCTCCTGACCTTAGCAGTACTTTTACATTTTCTAAACTTTTTGCGAATACTGCACAGTGCAGTGGCGTATAACCATTTTTATCTCTTGCATTGATCTCCGCTCCTTTTTCTATTAATAACCTCACTGTTTTGTGATCGGAATTTTCTACTGCATGGTGCAATACTGTTTCTCCTTTTTCATCCCTTTTATTAATATTTTTAAATCCATTCCTTGATACTTCTTTAAAAAACTTGTTAAAAGATTCTTTCTTTTCTTCGCTGAACCCCATTTCATACCTCACAAAATTATCTTTTCTAGCGCCAGACAAATTTCTTATATTTACCTGCTGCTATTCAAGTTATGTGTGTTTTGGCATAAAAAGGCAAGTCTTTTTTCGCGTAGTACACCTTTTTAACTAAATACTAATATAGTATATGAAGATATAAATATATATGCTTAATGCATTAAACATATTACTTGTTTCTCTTCCCAACCTCTGTTCAAATGACGATGTTCGTGCCACGTTAGTACGCCTGGGTAAAACACTAAAACGTAATTTTCCGGTTCATGTATTGAATCCTTTTGCTCTGAATTTAAATCCCTTTCAAAATGAATATTGTGCTCTGCCACACCAAATATTATAACTTTTTGGTTGGTAAAATCTTCTACTTTGTAGTGGTGAGTAACGCTAAACCTTTCTAAAATTGGCTTGTGTTTTAAATTCCACAGTTGTTCAGATAGTTTATCACTTCTTAGTAAAAATTTACTTCCTTTCTCTTCTCCACTCGTAACCGGAAAACACGCGTTTATTTCTCCTAAGTTCCAGCTATCTGATAATACTAT
>NZ_JAPQLN010000075.1:0-3168 GCF_028981745.1 Wolbachia endosymbiont of Drosophila tristis
TGGCATTTTTTGATGTCTTGTAACGCTTTATAAGCGCGTTCAGCTTATTTAGATAAAAATCTAGATGTAGATGAAGTTTTGTAAAGACATACAGTATCTATATACTGCAAAAAATTGAACATAAGACGCCGATACATTAAGTAATCCTTACCTTTTAATCTGCAGATTGGCGAAAGCAAATACAATAGCTTCAGTCTCATGATAAGAGGGCTGGTGGAGTTTGTCAAGGGATTTTTGACGAAATGATTTTGAAAGCAAAGAGCGGGAGAAGGGGTTCGAACCCTCGACCTCAACCTTGGCAAGGTTGCGCTCTACCAACTGAGCTACTCCCGCAATTAAATTAACCTAAATTTACTTAATTATAGGCATATACAGCGATTTGTAAACCCCGTGTACACGAAAAATGTGAGAGCCCATAAATTTGCGTGGTTCCTTCTATGATCTTTTCGTATACTTAAGACTCATTTTTGATTATCATAGGTTTTCAATTGTGCCAAAAAATGTATTAATTTTATGGGAATATTTTTATATAAAGACGACTTGCCAGCTAGTTCAATACCAGATGATATAAGGTCTATAGCTGTTGATACCGAGGCAATGGGGCTACTTCATAGCAGAGATAGATTATGCCTTGTGCAGCTCTCTTTTAATGATGGCAACGCTCACTTAGTTCAACTCAAGAACGATTATACAGCGCCAAATTTAAGAAAAATATTAGAGGATAAAAATATAACTAAAATATTTCACTTCGCGCGATTTGATGTGAGCATAATACGTTATTACTTGGAAACTTGGGCACTTCCGTGCTATTGCACAAAGATAGCTTCACGTTTAGTTCGCACTTACACAGATAATCATAGCTTAAAAGAGTTGTGCTTAGAGCTGCTTGATACCAAACTAAATAAGCAGCAGCAATCTTCTGATTGGGGAAATGAAAATTTAACAGACAAACAAAAAAGTTATGCTGCATCTGATGTTTTGTATCTCCACAGGATAAAGGAAAAGCTAGACTTAATGCTGGAGCGTGAAAATAGAAAAGAATTGGCCCAAAAGTGCTTTGAATTTCTTCCTACTCGTATTGAATTAGACTTAATGGGTTGGGAAAACGTGGATATCTTTAACCACCAGATGTAATAGAAGTTTTTTGTTTGTGCAAAACACTTTAGGGCAATTTTTCAAGCTCTGCGGTAAGAATTTAGTTGATTAACTGCTAATAGATACGCTATATTTTACAAGCAATCGTTTTAAGTTTAGGTATTTTATGAGTGATGATATTACACCGGTAAATGATCAAAATTTCAAATCTGAAGTCACTGACTATAAAGGGTTTGTTCTGGTAGATTTTTGGGCAGAATGGTGTGGGCCATGTAAAAGTCTAATGCCGCGTATTGAACAGTTGGCTAAAGACAGAAAAGGCAAGATCAAGATCTGCAAGTTCGACATAGATGAAGGGACTGAAGTGCCAAGTAAGTATGGGGTTCAATCTATACCTACTTTGATTATATTTCAAGATGGTAAGGAAATTGCACGCAAAATTGGTGCAACAAATGATCTGCTAAGTTGGGTTGATAGTGAAATAAGCTAATAGACAAATTTGCTTTTGTGTGTATTATAAATATTGATAAAAGGGATTGTAGCTCAGTCGGTTAGAGCAGTTCGCTCATAACGAATTGGCCGTAGGTTCGAGTCCTACCAATCCCACCATTGTTAGCATGATCGTAACAATGAGAAAACTATAGTATATGAACTATATATTAATGTAATGGGGGAAATGATGGAATTTACTAAGTCTCTAAATAACAAGTTAGATGAATTGCACTTACTAAATCATCCATTCTACCAATCATGGAATACAGGAAGCTTAAGCTTGCAAGCTTTACAAACCTATGCTAAAGAATATTATCACCATGTTGCTGCGTTTCCTCGTTACATCAGTGGTATACATTTTCTGTGCCCAGATCTAAAAATGCGACAGGTTTTACTTGGTAATTTAATAGAAGAGGAACAAGGTGATGAAAATCATCCAGAGTTATGGAAACGTTTTGCTGAAGGGCTTGGCGTTGCGCGATCTGATCTTCGTGAAAGTGCACAGATTAAGGAGACACAAGAATTAATTGATGGTTACTTTGACATTGTAAGATCAGGTTTTGCAGCAGGTCTTGGAGCCTTGTACGCTTACGAACGTCAAACTCCAGAGGTTTCCAAGTCTAAAATTGAAGGTTTAAAAAAACACTATTCAATAAGTGATGAGCGTTCTCTTCAATTTTTTACGGTCCATATGCATGCTGATGAATGGCATTCTGAGGAATGTGCAAATCTTATTGAAGATCTAGATGAAAAAGAGCAAGATAAAGTTATGCAGGGTGCTCAAAAGGGAGCAAGGCTCTTGTGGGGTTTTCTTGATGGAATGATGAATGCTAGCGTGTGTTAGTAGTTGTAAGTAGCTTAAACTCAGTGATGTTGGAATGCAATGTCTGCATGTAATCTTCTTATATCTGACTTACGGCTTTGGGTTCATTTAGGCTATAGTGCAGAAGAGAAGTATCATTCTCAATTAGTTAGTGTTAATATTGATTTTACCTTTAAATCCCCCCCTTTAGGACTTACAACTGACCGGCTTGAGGATACTATATGCTACTTGGAGGTAGTTCAGAGTATTCAATCTCTCGTTCAAAGCAAGCAATTCAACTTAATCGAGCATTTAACTCATGATATATACAGGACCATTAATAACCTTGTGATGCAAAAAAAGCTTATTATTTCTTCTATAGGCGTAACTATTCACAAAGTTGCACCACCTGTCCCCAGTGTGCATGGAGGTGTTTTCTTTACTTATCGTAATGCGTTGCAAGAATGATTTACATTTCTGTTGGCTCAAATATAGGAAATCGCTTTTCCCATTTACAAAAGGCTGCTCAGTTACTGCAGGAGCGCTATTTTAAAAATTTAAAATCTTCAATTATTCTGGAAACTAAGGCTATTTTACCAAATGATGCTTCACCTGGGTGGGACAGGCCATTTCTAAATATGGTTGTGTATGGAAGTTGTTCTTCTTCTCCTGAAGAGCTGTTAAAGGGCCTTAGAGGTTGTCCGGAAACTAGTAAATTCAAGCATATTCCCTCTTTAACATAACCCTACTCATAGCTAGGTATATGAAATTCTCAGTGG
>NZ_JAPQLN010000076.1:0-3949 GCF_028981745.1 Wolbachia endosymbiont of Drosophila tristis
TGGCATTTTTTGATGTCTTGTAACGCTTTATAAGCGCGTTCAGCTTATTTAGATAAAAATCTAGATGTAGATGAAGTTTTGTAAAGACATACAGTATCTATATACTGCAAAAAATTGAACATAAGACGCCGATACATTAAGTAACCCTTACCTTTTAATCTGCAGATTGGCGAAAGCAAATACAATAGCTTCAGTTTCATGATAGGGGAGCTGGCGGAGTTTGTCAAGCAAGTTTTTTCGTTTCTACTGAATGACAGTTGTGGCTTGGGAGGTAGTGCAAGAAGTCTATTGTATTACTGAATTATTAATAATCTAGTAATAGTGCCTGCTATGTAGCTAAAATTTTCCTTTAACTTAAGCTATATGTAGCTAAAATAACTTGGGTTTACCGACGATTTGACAAACGACAAATTCGTCATCCCGCTACTTGTTAGCGGGATCTAGAGATATCGCAGCGGTATGACCCTGACTTGCATTAGCTATGTATAATAAAGGGAATCTATGACAAAAGAATCATTGGTAAAAACTGATATAGTGAAAGTTGAAGACAAAAAGGCGGTAAGAAGCTTTTTTAAAATACTAGGTGGAGTGGCAGATGCTGTAAGATCGTGGATTGGTAACATCAGTCCTGATTTAAGCAACAGTCGCGATATCGATAGTTTAGTCTTGAAGATGAACGAGTGCTTAAATCCAAAGGGAGGGGAGATTTCAGCACGTAAAAACGCTGTATCTCTTGGTAACTTGTACTTAAGCTTATCAGAGAAAGGTAAAATAAAATTTCTACAAACCCTGGCAGAAAAATTTAATCCGAATAAAGCGGAAATAGATGAGAAAATTAGAGAGTATAAGAAAAACCAAGATCCCGAGTTAAACTATAAATTTGAACAGGATTTAATAAAAATTCTTGAATCACCGCGTTCTAAAATATTGAAGCAATTTATTTCTTTACCAGAAGGCCTTAAGTTTATTGTTGATATGCGTTCTGACGTGCTTAAGCTAAAGAACCAATATAGAAGCTTGAATCCACTAGAAAGCGAATTAAAAAATATACTCTATACTTGGGTTGATGTTGATCTACTTGATCTTCGTCAAATCACCTGGGATTCACCTGCATCATTGCTAGAAAAACTTATAAAATATGAAGCTGTGCATAAAATTTCCTCTTGGGATGACTTAAAAAACAGGCTGGGTCTCTGTTTTGCTTTTTTTCATTACAAGATACCAAACGAACCTCTAATTTTTGTAGAGGTTGCATTGGTGGATAAGATTGCAGATAGTATTCAACACCTTTTAGATGAGTCAGTACCTTCAAATGATCCGAGTAATGCAAGCACTGCTATATTCTATTCAATATCAAACACTCAAGCAGGGTTATCTGGAATCAGCCTTGGTAATTTTTTGATCAAAAGGGTTGTAGAAAAGCTATCACAGGAGTTTAAAAGTATAAAAACATATGCAACTCTTTCTCCAATACCTGGCTTTACGAAATGGCTAAAAAACAATCTAAACCAAGATGTCACTTTATTGGGCAAACTAAATATAAAACAATCTAGTGCAGAAATTTTAGAAAGTGCAGAGCAATTAAAAATTAACGTTGAATGTATAAATGAAACTAAACAATGCATGCTTAAACTATGTGCATATTATTTACTAAAAGTGAATAATAGTAATGGGAATGCTTATGATCCGGTGGCGCATTTTCATTTAAGCAATGGTGCATCGATAAAACAATTAAACTGGATGGCGGATACTTCTGAAAAAGGTATTAGTCAGTCGGCTGGAATGATGGTAAATTATCTGTATGAGTTGCCTAAAATAGATAATAATCATGAAAACTATATGGTTAATAAAGTGATTTCCTGCTCGAAAAAAGTGTCGTCTATGTTGAAGGAGTAAATAGTCTCTTAATAAAGGATTGCCCTCACAACACTTAAAATGTAAAATGGTTCTACTTAAGTAAAATAGCCATAAATGAACAACATAAGAAATTTTGCAATAATAGCGCATATAGACCACGGTAAGTCAACGCTTGCTGACCGTTTAATAGAGGAATGTAACGGCCTTGAAGCAAGAGAAATGATCAATCAAATACTCGATTCAATGGATATAGAACGCGAACGTGGGATTACAATTAAGGCACAGACGGTAAAACTCAATTATACGGCAAACGACGGTAATCAATATTGCCTAAATCTCATGGACACCCCAGGTCACGTTGACTTTTCTTACGAGGTAAGCCGAAGCTTAGCCGCATGTGAAGGTTCACTTTTAGTGGTAGATAGTAGCCAGGGCGTTGAAGCACAAACCCTTGCAAATGTATATAAAGCTATTGACAACAACCATGAAATAATAGTTGTGCTCAATAAAGTTGATCTTCCTGCTGCAGATCCAGAAAAGGTAAAACTCCAGGTTGAGGAAGTAATTGGCATTGACGCAAGTGAGTCAGTTTTAATATCAGCAAAAACTGGACTTGGAATAAAAGATGTACTGGAAGCAATAGTAGCAAAACTTCCAGCTCCTCAAGGTGATGTAAATGCTCCACTGCAAGCAATTTTGGTTGATAGTTGGTATGACACTTACTTAGGAGTAGTAATTTTAGTGCGAGTTAAAAATGGAGTGCTAAAAAAAGGCATGAGAATTGTTATGATGTCTAATAATGCTACATATCAGATAGATAATATCGGTATTTTCACCCCTAAAAAAGTGATGACGGGTGAACTTTCAGCGGGTGAAGTTGGTTTTATAACTGCTTCAATGAAGGAAGTAGCAGACTGCAAGGTAGGAGACACTATCACTGAGGAAAAGAGACCTTGTAGTGAAGCACTTCCTGGATTTAAAGAAGTGCATCCTGTGGTATTTTGTAGCATTTTCCCTCACAAAACGGATGATTTTAAATATCTAAGGGAAGCTCTAGAGAAGTTACATTTAAATGATGCAAGTTTTACCTTCGAAGCTGAAACTTCAAATGCACTAGGCTATGGATTTCGTTGTGGTTTTTTGGGAATGTTGCATCTTGAAGTTATTCAAGAAAGACTCGAGAGAGAGTTTGATTTAGATCTAACAGCAACTGCACCGAGTGTTATATATAGGGTTACAACACGAAGTGGTGAAGTTTTGAATATTCATAACCCAAGTGATATGCCAGATCCAACGAAAATTGAAATTGTGGAAGAACCGTGGATTACCGCAACCATAATGGTTCCTGATCAATACTTAGGTGATATTCTATCTCTATGTGAAGAAAGGAGGGGAGAACAGGAGGATTTATCTTACATTGGTAACACAACAACAGCATTGTTAAGATATAAATTACCACTGTCTGAAGTTGTTTTTGACTTTTATGATCGATTAAAATCAATTTCCAAAGGATATGCAAGTTTGGATTGGGAAATTTCCAGCTATCTGGTAAGCCAAATAGATAAATTAAGCTTTTTAATTAATGGAGAGCCCGTAGATGCACTGGCTTGTATCGTTCACAAAAGTAGGGCAGAAAAAAGGGGGCGTGAAATATGTGCACGCTTGAAGGATTTAATACCACGTCAGCAATATAAAATCGCGATTCAAGCGGCAGTGGGCGGAAAAATTATTGCCAGAGAAACGATTAACCCATACAGAAAAGATGTAACAGCTAAACTCTATGGTGGAGATGTAACGCGAAGAATGAAACTACTTGAAAAGCAAAAGAAGGGTAAAAAAAGGTTACATTCTATAGGGAACGTAAATATTCCACAGAATGCTTTTATTCAAGCCTTGAAGATAAGTGATTGATCTTAAAAGACTTCTTGTATAGTTTTTGGCAACAACCGTTAGAAACGAAAAAGCTTACTTGACAAACTCCGCCAGCCCCCTTATCATGAAGCTGAAGCTATTTATTTATCTTCTCTGTACAGATTAAATGACAAAAAAACTCACGTATCTGGCGTCTCATGTTTAATTTTTTGCACTATGT
>NZ_JAPQLN010000077.1:0-9376 GCF_028981745.1 Wolbachia endosymbiont of Drosophila tristis
TTAATGCTAAAACTACTTCTAGTGGTACTACATCACTTCATGTTGCAGCTAAAGGTGGCTCCTTGGAAGTTGTAAAATCTTTATTAAAACATGGTGCAATTTATAACATCAAGAATAAAGAAGGTAAAGCACCACTTGATCTTTCTCGAGACCAGAATATTACTAACCTATTGAAATTAGTAGAAGAGCTATTTGAAAATGCAAAAAATGGTAATGTTGAAATTATCAGTAAGCTGAGAGCAATAAAACCCGATGAGCGCGTAGCTGTAACAAATGCTCGTGATGATCAAGGCAAGTCATTAGTCCAGGTTGCAGTAATCAATAAACACTCAAACCTTGCAAGTAGATTATTAGAAATATTAAAAAGTCCAGATCAGAGTTTACAAGATGTCAGCGTAGAAAATAGAGTAAAGAGTTTAAAGTTATAGCTCTCTTAAATGAAACTCTAATGAGGGTGCCAAGATCTAGAAAATATACAAAAATTTTGTTACAAAATAGTGAAATTTAGGAGGATTTTAAAAATATGCTAAATAATAATATTAACAAAGAATTAGAAAAAGCAGTCTATGAACGAAACTTAGAAAAAGTTAAAGCTCTTTTGTCTGCAGGTGCTAATGCTAACCTTAGAGTAGAAAGGAATAGAGATACGTTACTTCATACTACTAGTAGTGTAGAAATTACTAAAGAGCTTTTGTTAGGTGGTGCCGAAGTCAATTCAAGAAACATGTATAGTGAAACTCCACTACATTCTGCTATAACACTGGGGAAGGAATTAGAATTAGTTAGAGAACTTCTGAAACATGGTGCTGATGTAAATGCAACAAACCGTAAAGGCAATACTGCACTGAACCATGCTGTAAAAAAAAGTGGTAAAAATCTGGAAGTAGTTAAAGAACTATTAGAATATGGAGCTGATATTAATATAAGAAATCGTGAACGACGGCTTTATGATAATTGTTCCACATCTTTAGATAACGCTGTAAGTGATCTAGCATGCGCTAAATTGTTGATTAAATTTACTTTAGTAAGGAACTTCAATAAGGATTACGGAAAAATTATTGACTTATCTCCTTATAAAGGATGCAGTAATTACAGTAAATTATCAAGTTATCTAGATGACTGTGTTTGTGAAATTCTTCAAATGAAAACAGATGAAATAAAAGATAGCCTTCCACTATATGAATTTGTTACAAATAACTTCAACATACATGTACTATATAATAATCAATTATCTGTAAGACTAGCAAAAATTGATTATTCCATACGCTATCCTATATATAATGATATCATATTAGATAAGGTAAAACCTTTTTTAGAAAGAGCAGATTTGTTAAATAAGTTAAGTAAGATACAATTTTATACTAAATTAGATGTGGCAGATCAAGATGCCAAAGAAAAGAAAATTATTCTGGATCATGATTCTACATATAATATAACTGAATATCTATCTAATGATAACTTGTTAAACTTTATAGTAGCGTTTGATGATTCCAATAAACGTACTTTTCAATCTTTAAGTTCCTTAAATAATCTCGTAGAGCCTGGTACAAGACTTTATGAAACTTCTATAAGTAATGATACCAAACGTGCAAGATTAGAATAAATACATTTTTTGTCAGTACTAGAGTTTTTTATGAACAACAATTAGTCGTATGGTTCCAGAGAGGTGATACATAAGAGATTGCTATAATGCCAAAACACTAAACTTAGTGCTTTTTTATGTAAGTTGATCATCATTTCTCTTTGTTGTTTTCAAACGGGTTATTATTAGTAGGTGTTACTAAAAATTTAAACAACCAACACATTTCCCACACCCAAAATCAAATGTTGTGAAGGCTTTTCGTCCTGAAATTGCAGGATTAGTAGATATTCTCTCAAAAATATTTTATTAACAAAAGATGCTATTTTAATTTTTGCCATATTAAGTAAACTTTGCTATTCTAATACTGGTGTAAATATATCTCAGAGAGGGTTTATGCATGTACCTAAACAACAAACCAGTTTTTATCAAGAAGATAAACAGTTTTTATCACGTTCTTACACATCAAAAGAGGAGTTTATTAGAGAATATAAAAAGCTCTACCGCAGAAAAGCAAAAGCTGAAGAACTTTATCTCCTGGTTTTAACTGAACTCGAAGAGGCAATATCAGATGGTAATGTCGACAGCTTAAAAAAATTAAGCAATTTTATTGATTACATAAGTGATGCAGAAGATCAAGTAACTTTGAGAGACTATTATGATAATGCTAACAATCCTGTTAAGAGTACTAACTTAGTTATCTTAGCTTGTAAACACAATAAGGTAAAGATTTTAGAATACCTACTTGGCAATAATAGTAAAATTCTCAGTAATTTATCTGTTGGCATCAGAGAAACTACTATATTACCAGATGATGAGGATGAAACATGCCATAATGCGTTTTATTATGCTATACGTTCAGGTAATGTTGAACTTCTTGATACACTCATTAATAAATGGCCAGGTAATTATTTTGCTGTTCATTTCAGGGAATTAGATGAAATTCTTTCACGAGCTTATGAGGAATTAAAACTAAAGAACGTATTCTTGTCAGAAGAGATAGAAATTTTTGTTGAAAATAAGTTGATAAACCTCCGTTTTTTCTCTAGTGCTTCTGGACAAGATCAGAATGTGAAGAGTTATCTTAATAACATAAGAGAGCGGATTGAGTTAGTACTTCAAAATATTAGCCTGTTAAAGGCAGAGTATTCAAACACAGAAAAAGTAGATGAAAAGTTTTTATTCATAGCAAAATTTATTGCACAAAATATTCATATATTAAAGCGGCAGTTGAAATCAACCTACGATAGACTACCTTGGGAAGAAATGGAATTTTGTTTGATCAGTTTTGTTTCTTCTCACATAAAACGACAGGAAATGAATCTATTCTATAATGCCACATTGAATAAAAGTAAAATACTAGACCACTTGGAAAATTTTGCAAAGAAACTTAAAGAAGAAAAAGATATTATAGAAGGTGTGGACATTGGTAAATTTGCTGATCTCCCGAAGTTAAAACGTGAGAGGGTTGTTGCAGAGATCGTTAGCAATTATCCTCAATTTGGAGAGTTGTATAGCGATTATCAACAAATTAGGGATATTCATTCTTTAGAGAAAATAAGTGATTATATAAAGTTGGCATTATCAGCTAATCCTAAAGAAAGGGAAGGACAGTTAATTATTACAAGGGTTTTACAGGTTATTGGTGAATATTTAAAAAACACTCTAGAATCTCCCAAGTTATCTAGCACTACAAGCGAGCTTCTTCTACTATCATTACCAAAGAACACAAGAGAAGTCATTATAGATTTACGTAACTCACTATCACATGCTTACTCGCTCTCTAAAAGAACAGAGATTGAGGAAAATACAGATGTTAACTTTTTTATTGGTGTTCAAAATGATACTAAAAGAATCGATAATGTAATTACTGATATTCTTTACAATAACAAGATTAAAATAGTCATAATATTGCTAAAGAAAATTACCAGTAGTGAAAACTTAGACGAGATAAAAGAAGTTGCTGGAATATTTAGTAACGTTGAATTAGATGAAATGATTACAGAGAGTTTTAAAGTGATGGAACATGATAAGCTTGAAAAACTCATAAAAGAATTAAGCAATAATATAACTGAAAAGACGAATTATGAAAAGGAGCTGTTTAATAAAATTGATAACATAATCAATTTTGCAAAAACTAAATCAAAAAATATCAGAACTGATTATGTTACGGCGTTTATATCATTAAAGAGCTTAGATGTTGGTTTGAATGACAATAAGATTGACCATAATGTTATTAGAGGAATAAAATTCTTTGCTAATAAAACACTAGAGAATATTCCTTCCCAAATAGAGTCTCACAATCTTAAAGAAATAGCCGAACTATCAATGAAAATTTCTCATAGTGTTAGGTCAAGAATACAGGATGACAACCTTGATAAAGTAAATAGATTAACTTGTGAGATTTTTTACATTGCTGAACTTGGAACAGGTGACCTTAAATGGATTGAGGAATTAAGAAACAAGTTGAATGAGAAAGATTCGTTTATTCCTATACATAAACAAAGGAAGGCTTACAACATAACAGAAGAAAAATACAATAACCAGCTTGAACTGAAGTTATCTGAACTGAAAAGTATTTTGAGGAATAACGCATTAAGTGGCAAGTTAACTGAAAAGCTTCCTTCCTACAAGAGGAATAAAAAGTTGCAAGCAGTAGTAGAAATGCTTGTTCTGGATATAATGTCAATTTTAGGTAGATCAGAGAAGCATCTAGAAAACAATCTACTTTTTTTAGATGATAACACTCCTTTATTAACTGGAAAATGTTTGCGTAATCATTTAGCACACGATAATACCTTAGTTGATGTATTGTTATCTGATCCCTCAATAGCAGTTATCTTGAACGCTAAAAAACTTATTTCAGAAAATGTAATAAAAAGTAAGAAGAAAATTGGCAAGTCGGTAAGAGATGATCCTTCCAAGCTGAAAGATAAATACGATCAAAACCTTATCACTATTACTAATCAGGAAAAAATGTTTGCTGCGTTGGAAGAAGGAAATCTTGAAGACTTAAAGAGTTATCTCAAAAAAGGAGCAGACATCAATGCTAGAAGTATTAACTCATGGACTACATTACATTTTGCTGCTAAGGGACCTAGTCTTGAAATTATAAAATTTGTTCTTAATCAAAATTTAGACGTTAATGTTAAAGATATTAATGGTCAAAGCCCACTACATATTGCTGCTGCATATGGAAGGAAAAATATTGTGGAATTTTTTATAGGAAAAACAGGTGTATATGTTGATGATCTAGATAATAGTGGCAAAACATCACTACATATTGCAGCTAAAAATGGTCACAAAGATGCTGTTGAAATTCTACTAAAAAATAATGCTAATACTAATACCAAAGATATAGCTGGTTTTTCACCTTTACACTATGCAATAAAAAACAATCATATTGATGTTGCTAAGATTATGCTGGAAAAAGAAGCGAATGTTGACATCAACGAAACTATGGGTGGCTTTACTTCACTACATATAGCTGCAGAAAGTGGTTATCTAGGGCTAGTTAATTTTTTACTGAAAAATGAGGCAAATGTTAATGCAAGAAACGATAAGGAGGGAATACCATTACATACAGCAGCACTAAATGGCCACCTAGAAGTAGTGAATGCTTTAATTCTCAAAGGAGCCGATGTTAACTCCAGAGTTATAGATGGTTGTACACCATTACACTATGCAATAGAAAACGGTCATGAAAAGATAGCTAATATTTTATTGAAGCATGGAGCTAATGTTAATGTTGTTGACAAAACCTATAATAACACACCTTTGCACTACGCAGCAAAAGATGGACATGAGAAAATTGTTAAGGCTTTACTGACAAATAAGGCAAATGCTAGTATTGCCACTGTGGAAGGTATAACCCCACTACATTTTGCAGTGCAGAGTGGCCACTTGAAGATAGTTGTTGCTCTTCTCGAGCATGGGGTTAACATTCGCGCTAAAGATAAAAATAATGCTACGCCATTACACTATGCAGCAGAGAGTGGTCATAAGGCAGTTGCTGAGCTTTTAATAAAAAATGGAGTAGAAATCAATGATAAAGCCAATAATAATCTAACACCATTACATGTAGCTGCTCTGAAAGGTCACAAAGATATTATTGAACTCCTAATAAGAAATAAAGCTGAAGTTAGAGCTCAAGATATTAAGGGTAGTACACCATTACATGCAGCTGCGATGAATGGTAGCAAAGATATTATTGATCTTCTAATAAAAAATAAAGCTGAAGTTGATGCTAGAACTAATGATGGCATGACGCCATTGCATGTAGCTGCTCTAAGTGGACATAAAGACGCTATTGCTTTTCTAATCAAAAGTAAAGCTGAAGTCAATACTAGTGCTAATTATGGTCTTACACCTTTACATGCAGCTATTGTAGGGGGTCACAAAGATATTGTGAACCTTTTAATAAAAAATGAAGCCAAAGTTAATATGGAAGGTATTGCAGGTAGTACACCATTACATGTAGCTGTGGAGGAAGGTTATAAAGAAATCGTTGGAATTTTGGTAGCAAATAGAGCCAATGTTAATGTTAAGAGTAACAACCTAACACCATTGCTTTCTGCTATTAAGCATAATCATAAGGAAATCGTTGAAGTTCTTGTAGAAAATGGAGCTAGTGTTAATGCAGAAGGTGGTGAACCTTTATCATTAGCAGTGCTCGCTGGTTATAGGGATATTGTAGAGATTTTGCTAAAAAACAAGGCCCGTACTAATATGAAAGGTCCTGAAGATGCTACACTATTACATTTGGCTGCTAAAAGAGGCCACAAGGAAATAGTAAATGCTCTGATAGCAAGGGGAGCCAATGTTGATGCTATGACTATTAATAGTACAACACCATTATATCTTGCGGCACAAGAAGGCCATGAAGAAGTTGCTGAAATTTTGATAGCAAACAAGGCTAACGTTAACTTTGTAAATGTTGAAGGTGCTCCACTACATATAGCTGCAGGACACGGCCATGTTAATGTTATTGAAGTCCTATTAAGTAATGGAGCAAAAGTTAATGTTAAGGACAATAAGAGCAGAACACCTTTAGAATTAGCAGTTGCACATGGTCATTTGCAAGTGGTTAAAATGTTACTGCAGTATAAAAAAGTAGATATGAATGCTAAAGGCAATGATGATTGGACTATACTGCACATTGCTTCACAGGAAAGTAACTTGGAAATGGTAAAATGTCTAGTAGATGAAGGGTCTAATATTAATGCTAAAAATGCCTCTGGATCAAAGCCTATACACATTGCAGCTAGAGAAGGTTATAAAGATACTGTAGAGTTTTTCCTTAGCAAGGGGTTGAGTATTAATGAGCTTGGTACAGCTAACCAGACATTACTACACTATGCTGCAATGAAAGGTCGGTTAGAAGTTGTAAAGTATTTGATAGCACAAGGTGCTGACGTTAATGCTAAAGATATTAATGGCTTAACCCCTATGCATATTGCTGCTAATTTTGGTTATAAAGACGTTATTGAAGTTTTATTAAAAAATGGTGCAGTTTATAACGCTGTTGACAAGCTTTGTAGAAGACCATTAGAAATGACTAACGATAAAGACGTTATCAATCTATTAGCATCAACTGAGAAATTATTTGAGGCTGTAAAACGTAATAGCTCTTCAGAGGTTGAGAATTACATTAAAGCAGGAGCGTTTGTTAATGCCAAAAATGCTGATAGTGTAACACCATTATATTATGCTGCATGGAAGGGCTATGATGGAGTTGTCAATATTCTATTACAAAATAAAGCTAATCCTAATGTGGTTGGTAACAAGGGGTTTACTCCTCTACATTATGCTGCTAAGTTCTCTCACTTAAAAGTTGTAAAGGCCCTATTATCTAATGGTGCAGTATACAATGCTGTCTCTGACAGTGGGAAAACACCATCAGATTTTACTGTGGATAAAAGTATAACTAGCTTATTTAAACTAGTCAGTGAATCATTTAAAAAGGTTAAAGATGGTAATGCTCAAGTTATTAATGACCTAAATAAGATAAAGGATATTGATACAGTAAAAGCAGTGATGAGTGCTCGTAATAGAGAGAACAAAACGTTAGTAGTTGCTGCAGTACATAGTAACTTTTCAAAAGTCGAGCAGTTGAAGCAGATATCGCAAAGTGACGTATCCGCTCAGATTGATACAGCTTTAGTGCTCTTGAATCAAGGCAATTACCAAAAAGCCTTAAGTATTTTCAGAAGCGCATTTGAAAGAAGAAAAGAAATACTAGGACCAGACAATCCTGGTACTTTAGATATTCAGACATATATAGCCAAAGTGCTATATAAGCAAGGAATTTACCAAGAAGCTTTAAATATGCTTAAAGAGATTTTTCAGAAACAAAAAGAAATGCTGGATTTAAACGATAAGGATACTTTAAGTACAAGAAGTACAATCGCTTTAGTGCTGCATAGACAGGGGAAAGATGAAGAAGCTTTTAATATTTATCAAGAAGTCTATCAGAGACAAAAGGAAATACTAGGGTCAAATCATTCAGATACCTTAAATACTCAGTTTCACATGGCATTGGTATTAGATAAACAGGGAAAATATGAAGAAGCGTTAAATATCAATAGGGCAGTTTTTGAAAAGAGGAAAGAAACACTAGGTACACATGATCTAGCCACTGTGAGTGCCAAAAATAATATAGCAATGGTACTAGCTAACCAAGGTAAATACGAAGAGTCCTTAAAAATCTATAAAGAGGTTTTTGAAAAGAAGAAAATAATTTTAGGTATTAATCATGCTGATACCTTGAGAACGTTACATAACATTGCTGGGGTACTCTTCAATCAAAATAAATATCATGAAGCCTTGAAAGCTTTTCAAGAGGTTTTAAATATCCAGAAAAAAGCTTTACAACAAAATCACCCAGAAACCTTGAATACTCAATACAACATAGCAAATGTACTTTTTGCTCAAGGGAAATGGATCAGCGCACTTAAAGTCTACAGAGAAAGTTTTGATCAAAGAAAAGCTGTTTTTGGACCAAGTCATCCGAGTGTTTTAGATATTTTAAAAAAGATAGAGATGATTAATTTTAGATTTAAGCTTGAGGGTAGCGAAGCATCAGAGGTTCTCCAGCATCTGCAGAAAGATATCAACATTGCTGCTAGTAAAGGTGATATACGAACTGTTCAGCGTCTGTTAAAAGATGGAGCTGATGCCAACGATAAAGATATTGATGGAAGAACACCGTTGCATTACGCTGTTAGCAATGGACACATAGATATTGTAAACATCTTACTAACAAATGGAGCTAATGTTAGTCAAGTTACTAATAAAGGTAATACACCATTACACACTGCTACTTCCAAATGTTACAAAGAAATTGTTGAGGTTCTGTTACAACATATCAGTCGTGATAAATTAAATGACTTTGTTAATGCTAAAACTACTTCTAGTGGTACTACATCACTTCATGTTGCAGCTAAAGGTGGCTCCTTGGAAGTTGTAAAATCTTTATTAAAACATGGTGCAATTTATAACATCAAGAATAAAGAAGGTAAAGCACCACTTGATCTTTCTCGAGACCAGAATATTACTAACCTATTGAAATTAGTAGAAGAGCTATTTGAAAATGCAAAAAATGGTAATGTTGAAATTATCAGTAAGCTGAGAGCAATAAAACCCGATGAGCGCGTAGCTGTAACAAATGCTCGTGATGATCAAGGCAAGTCATTAGTCCAGGTTGCAGTAATCAATAAACACTCAAACCTTGCAAGTAGATTATTAGAAATATTAAAAAGTCCAGATCAGAGTTTACAAGATGTCAGCGTAGAAAAT
>NZ_JAPQLN010000078.1:0-9678 GCF_028981745.1 Wolbachia endosymbiont of Drosophila tristis
CTTAAGGAAAATAGCAGAAAAAGCACCAATAATAAAGTTAGCCTACGATGAATTAGACAGGTTTAGCTGGAATGAAAAAGATTTAGTAGCTTATGAAGAAAGAATAATGGATCTACGGAAAGAAGAAGCCATTCTTGAATACAGACTTGACCTTGCTACTGAAAAAGGCATCCAAATTGGCGAAGAAAGAGGCATCAAAATCGGTAAAGAGGAAGGGAAAATTGAAGGAAAAATCGAAGTCGCAAAAGCAATGCTGGCTAACAATGTTGATGTCAACACTATTGTCAAATTTACTGGCCTTTCTATTAGTGAGATTGAAGAATTAAGTGTGAACGGTACAGAGTAATTTCAAAGTGCATTTGCAGTTGGAACGGATACATTTAATGAGAGTCCCATTTCACGGTGTTCAAATCTACTCCTTCTTGTACCATCTCCCAAAGTGGGCTCATTTCTCTCAGTCGGCCAACATTTTTAGCAACAAGATCTGCTGCATACAAAACTTCTTCTCTAGTTGTAAATCGGCCTAGGCCAAATCTAATTGATGAATGCTCAAGGTCATGGCCATTATTTAGCGACCGTACTACATAGGAAGGCTCAAGAGACGCAGACGTGCACGCAGAACCAGAACTTACTGCTAAATCCTTGATTGCCATGATGAGAGACTCACCCTCAACATAGGGAAAGCTCAAGTTTAGGTTGCCAGGAATTCTATTTTCATAATCACCATTTAAAACGATATCAGGAAACGCCTCTTTTATCTTGTTATACAAAATATCCCTTAATTCTTCCACTCTAGTTGTTTCTTTTTTCATTTCTTCTCTAGCAATACGTGCCGCTTCACCAAAACCAACTGCAAGAGGTGTTGGAACTGTTCCAGAACGCATGCCTCTTTCCTGTCCACCACCACTAATTAGTGGTATCAGCCTAACACGAGGATTCTTTCTACGTACATATAATGCGCCTATTCCCATAGGTCCATAAATTTTGTGGCTAGAGAGACTCATAAGATCAATGCACATCTCATTAACATCAATTGGAACTTTTCCAAAGCTTTGAGCTGCATCTGTATGGAAAAATATATTATGCTTTCTGCATATTTTACCAATCTCCTTTACAGGCTGAATTACTCCGATTTCATTATTTACCATCATTACTGAAATCAAAATTGTTTTATCAGTAATTGCTTCCTCAAGCTTTGATAAATCTATAATTCCGTTTTGCTTAACAGGCAAATATGTAACTTTAAAGCCTTCATTTTCCAGATGCCGACAAGAATCCAGAACACACTTATGCTCCGTGCAGACAGTGATTATATGATTTCCTTTATTTTTATAAAAGTGAGCAACGCCCTTGATTGCCGTATTATTTGACTCAGTTGCACCTGAGGTAAAGATAATTTCTTTGCTATCTGCGTTCACCAGATCAGCGATGTGTTTCCTTGCTTTTTCCACTGCTTCTTCAGCAGTCCAACCAAATGAATGGCTGCGAGAGTGTGCATTGCTGAACTCACCAAAGTAAGGTATCATCACCTCTAAAACACGGGGATCTACTTTAGTAGTAGATTGATAATCAAGAAATATTGGTAATTTTATTTTAGCATCGTGTATTTTTTTACTTTCAACACTCATAAAGCTACCACGGAGACAAAATTTACAATTATTTTATAGCATTAAAACTTAATTTTTTCAAGATATAATCTTGCATCAAGTACAAAAGTGTCATCCAAGTAGCTGACACATAACTGTACGAACATTTATTTGCGAAAGCAGTGTGTTAAATGTTATAGCCAGTTTTGCCTCAAACACAAAGGCAGTGCCCAGACACTGGGATGACACCCTATTGGTGGCAATTGCTTCCAAATCATAATGTTTGTACAGCTGTGCGCCGTGCGCTGGAATCCGTTTTAGCCCTTATCTATATCTCAGTTCCACCAACAGTTATTGCGTCGACTTTGAGTGTCGGCTGACCAACTCCAACGGGCACATTTTGTCCATCTTTCGAGCATGTGCCAACACCAGGATCTAACTTTAAGTCATTACCAACCATAGATACTTTTTTCAACACTGTTGGACCGTCACCAATTAGTGTTGCTCCTTTTACTGGCTGTGTAATTTTGCCATTTTCTATTAGGTAAGCTTCCGAAGATGAAAAAACAAATTTTCCTGACGTTATATCAACCTGCCCACCACCGAAATTTACTGCATATAGACCTTTCTTTACGCTAGATATTATTTCCTTCGGTGTATACTTTCCGGGCAACATATAGGTGTTTGTCATGCGCGGCATAATAACTTCTTTATAACTTTCTCTTCTACCATTACCAGTTGGGCTTACACCCATGAGTTTAGCGTTCATATGATCCTGCATGTATCCTTTTAGGATCCCATCCTCTATCAATATATTATAACTGGGTGGAGTGCCTTCATCGTCTACGCTGATAGAGCCGCGCAAATTGGGCAGAGTTCCGTCATCAACTACTGTGATGTCACTAGCTGCTACTTGTTTACCCACAGAATTTGAAAATGCTGAGACTTTTTTGCGATTGAAGTCGCCCTCAAGTCCATGACCCACGGCTTCGTGTAACAATATTCCTGGCCAGCCTGGACCTAAAACGACTGTCATTTCTCCGGCTGGAGTTGGAATTGCTTCAAGATTTACCAGTGCTTGTTCTAACGCTTGGTTTGCAACTTCTTTCCACTTTTTCTCAGAAATAAACTTACTATAAGAGTCCCTTCCACCATGCCCTGCAGAACCTCTTTCGGTACGGCCATCTTTTTCTACAATGACTAGCACATTAAAACGTACCAGAGGCCTGATATCGCTTAATCTGTGATCACCCTTTATTATTTGTACAACTTGCCATTCTCCACTTAGAGTTATTTTTACTTGCTTCACGCAGTTATTTTTGGACCTTACATACTCATTAACCTCATTGAGTAGCTTAATCTTTGAATTCAGATCCATTTCATTTATAGGGTTAATCCTCGAATATAGGCTTTTTGTCTCTTCGTTTAAATTTATTGAATTTGTCTTGTTTAAAGACACTGAGCTTTTTACCATAGAAGCAGCATTACTAATTTCTTTTTCGCTGATCTCAGAAGAACAAACGAAAGATGTACTATCTTCACAAAAAGACCTTAAACCAAATCCCCTTCTAGTATTCAAGTCCATGTGTTTTAATATGTTATCCTCAAAAACCAGGGACTCCGACTGGCAAAATTCTAGAAACAGCTCACCACCATCGCTATTGCTCAAAGCGTTATTGACTATTTTATATACGTTATTAATATTAACATTGTTTTGAGCAAAAAATATTTGATCTAGATTTGGCATTACCTTTGAACTAAAAATTGTTTAAGTATATTATTTAACTTTAACATAGTAAACTATAAAAAGCCCGGGTGGCGGAATTGGTAGACGCGCTAGCTTCAGGTGCTAGTAACTTTTTAAGTTGTGGAAGTTCAAGTCTTCTCTCGGGCACTCTTAGCTTCCATATTGCTTATTGAATTAATTAATGTTATAATATAACATATTAGGTAATATTTATGCTATGTATGGTGAAAAAGATAAGTTAGCCTACAGAAAGAAGGTACGAACTTACTCGAAACGCTTAGTTACTACACTATCTACTATCTCTTTCATTGGATACATAGCGGCATTGGTCTTGAATATTCCTGTCTTAAGTCTGTATTTTAGTATTGCCGGCACTATATTCAGTGCACTTTCGTTTGCTTTAAATATATGGTCACTAAATGATCATTCCCGACAACAGAATCTTAATAAGAAATCTGGCATAAAAAACACTCCAGGACAAAAAAAGTTAACAAAGATCTATCTTGATATAGCATCCAGTGCTTCATTTCTAATAGGAGGTATTGCATCTATGTCGCTTTTTGAGTCTTCTGTTATTTATTTTGTTTCTACGCCTTTTTTTATTCTAGGCTGTGTTATTATGGCAGCTAATATCGTTCAAACTATGATTAGTGAACCACAGACAAAAAACGTCCTTGAGAATCTCTCTTCAAATACTGCAAGAGTACAAGCTTAAGTATTAACTTATTTAACTTATACAGGAATATTAGCTATATAATTCCACTGAAGGAAGCCATTCAAAAGAGTTCGATGTAATTAGCGTCAAAAAAGTGTAAGCAGAAATTGTGGGCTTATTGGGGTAGGAGCGCTTAGTACTCCTACTTCCACATAAATTACTTGAATAATTGCTCAAGCTATCAAAATAAAAGTTTTTATTCAGTAATTTGTGTATAAAGGGTACTATTTTACTAGTAGTGAAATAAATCAGAATGAAGTCTATTTTATTAACGAGGCCTTTATTGGATTCGTTCAATACAAGAAATATATTGAGAAAGTATGGATACAAAGTTTATATAGAACCAGTATTCACAATAAAGTACTTAAATCCTGATATATCTGCACACGAATTTGACGTTGTAATATCCACAAGTAAAAACAGTGTAAAGGCTTTTAGTCAAATATGCAAAGTGGATGACTTTCCGATTATTACAGTTGGTAATTCAACCATGCAGGCTGCAAAAAATTTGGGATTTTCTGATATAATCTCAGCAGACAGCAACGTTGATGGTCTGATATCATTCATAAAAGCTCACTATTCAAGTGCAATAAAGTTCTTATATATAAGAGGACAAGAAGTATCATGTGACCTAAAAAAGAGATTATCTGAAGAAGATTTTAACGTAAGAGAAGTTGTACTCTATAAAACAATCATTAAAAGGAGTCTAACTAATAGGTGTAAAAATTTACTGTTGGATGGTAAAATTGGTAGTGTTGCTTTTTTTTCCTCACAGACAGCAAGGGTATTTTGTTCATTAGTTCTAAAAAGTGAGCTATCTCATGTGATGAATAATACAGTTGCATATACCATGAGTAAAAACATTGCTGATAGTTTAAAGTTAATCAAGTGGAAAAAAATTATAACATCGAGGTTGCCTACTGGGGAGAGTTTAATTGATATAATTAATAAGGATTGCTGATGCTAAAGATTGCAACTTGGAATGTAAACTCCATACGTAAAAGAGTTAACCAACTTTGTAGTTTTATAGTTGATAGTCAGATAGATATAGTTTTGCTGCAAGAGATAAAATGTACGGAAGAGCAATTTCCTTATGCGGAGATAGAAAAGTTAGGATATGAATATGCTATCTATGGACAAGTTGCAAGAAATGGCGTTTGTGTTTTATCTAAATATCCGATACTGGAGAAGTTTAAAATTGACATTGTGGAAAGTCATCAAGAAGCACGTTATATAGAGTGCGTGATAAAGTATACCAATAGTAAGATAAGGGTAGGAAGTGTATACGTGCCAAACGGTCAAAGCCCGGACTCTCACGCATTTGAATATAAACTCAAGTTTTTTGATAACCTATATGAAAGGATGAGCACTTTGTTGAAGAATGAAGAGTTAACTATTATAGCTGGCGATTATAATATTGCACCGGATGAAATTGATGTTTTTGATTCAAACTTATTGAATGGCCAAGTGTGCTTTCATATAAGAGAACGTGAGAAGTTAAGAGCGATCTTGAATCTTGGGTTTAAAGATGCGTTTAGAATATCTCACCCAAATTTGCAACAATTCACTTGGTGGCATTATCAAGGCAATTCACTCAGAAATAATCAAGGAATGCGAATAGATTATATGCTGTTATCACCACAAGCTGTAGATAAATTGGAAACATGCTACATAGATGATAGATTGCGTAAGCTAGAAAATCCGTCTGACCATACTCCTGTTGTATGTGCTATAGAATAATAGCAGATCTCTTACACAATTCACTTTTAGCAAACCTGAGTAGTCTTACCTTTGCTGCTCTGTGGTTTTTCCCTTCGTTTGTTTTCCTTTCCTGTCCAAGATTGATCGTGCTGCTCACTTTTTTCGTTTCCTACCTGGGAAATTTGCTCAGGAACAGGCTGTTGTTCACTCTTTTCTTTTCCTTGGGAAATTTGTTCAGAAACAGAGGTGCCTTTCTCAACTTCTGTAACTGGGGTTTTTAAAATATCATCAATGCCCTCGAGAATTTTTCCATTCAGTTTTGCTCTCTTTTCTGTATCATCTTTATCTTGTGAGCTAGGGTCATACAAAGTACCTTTTTTGTTATTTGAAAAAAGAACCTCCACTCCTCCTTTTATGGCAAATATTGTGCCGATAGCAGTAAGAACTACTCCGAGTGTAGTAGGACCAAAAATTAACATTGGAATAGTGGAAAGAAGGACAGGAAAAAAGATCTTGCTTAAGAACGTTGTTACCATCTCTTCATCACTGAGTGGTGGTTCATCCTCTTCTTTCTTGTCTTTACCTAAGAATGGTATTTTTTCTTTCATCCCATCCATAAAGGAGCCAGAAATATTTTTCGGGTCTATTTTGATCCCTCCAATTAGCAGCAGCAGCATTTCCAATACAAACTTTATGGATGAATCTTTAGCTTCTATACCACGTATATCAGCTACACACTTGGTTATTATTTGTTGTATTTTATCATTATTTAATTTCTCTTCTCTAGCTAAGCCTTGCTCTCTAATTTCTTTAAACATAGAAAGTAAAAACTGAGAAAAATTCTCTTCACTGAGTGGTTTTATATCTTTTGGATTGACATTATTAAGTAGTATGTCCTTATAAGCTGATATAAAATAATCAGTTATTTCTTTGTTCTCCTTTAATTCGGCTTTACCTTCTAATACTTTTACAAAGTAATCATAGATTACCTGATGTTCCTCTTTTTCAAAAATTTTCTCATCTTTGTTAGTTACCTGATTTGAAGGTTCCAAATTCTTTGTTTGTGGAGTTAATATTTTTGTCATAACTGAGTTACTCACATTTACTATACTTCAATTGTAGCATATTTTTCATATTAATTCAAATAATCTATACTCCTAGAATTCACGATGTTTAAGTCATAATTAAGGGAATTTAGACCCCAGTTGTCGCCAATTTTTATTTCTACTTCAAGTGGTATAGAAATTTCTATTGCATTTTCCATTATATCTTTTATAAGTTTTGCTGTTTCTTGCACCTTTTCGTCTTCTACTTCAACCAGTAGTTCATCGTGAACCTGGAGGATTATTTTACCTACTTTCAATTGGTCAAAAAGCTGAATTGTCGCACGTTTTATTATATCAGCAGCGGTTCCTTGCAGTGGTGCGTTTATTGCTGCCCTTTCTGCAAATTGTCTTATATAAGGAATTGTATTGTTTATGTCTCTTACAAAGCATCTCCTGCCAAACAAAGTTTCTACATAACCATGCAATCTTGCGATAGACACTGCTTTTTCCATATAGGCCTTTATTTCTGGGTAACAGGAAAAATAGTAATTAATGTATTCAGCAGCTTCCGCAATGGTAATTCCAAGCCGCTTTGCAAGACCAAATGGGCTAATGCCATATATAATTCCAAAATTGATGGATTTTGCTTTGCGTCTTAATTGCTCATCTATTTCTTGCACTCCAAAAACTTGCCTTGCGGTGATCTCATGAATATCTTGTCCGTTTGCAAAAGCTTCTTTAAATGCTGCAACGTTTGCAACGTGTGCCAGGAGTCTTAATTCTATTTGCGAATAGTCAGCAGAAATTATCTTATGCCCTTTTGGCGCAATAAATGCTTGTCTGATAAGATTTCCCTCTTCGCTTCTGATAGGAATATTCTGTAAATTAGGATTGCTGGAGCTCAGCCTTCCAGTTGCAGTTGCAGTCGTTGAAAAGCTTGTGTGTATTCTACCATCAAGTGGATCAACTTGCTTTATTAATGCATCAGTGTAGGTGCCTTTTAATTTACTTAAATGTCGCCAATTTAAGATTTTACTTGCGATTTCTACCCCTTCTTCTTCGAGTGCCTCTAGAACTTCATAATTGGTGCTATACGATCCAGATTTTTTTGACTTTTTCTTTTTATTAAGCCCCATTTTGTTGAATAAAACATCACTTAATTGTTTTGGCGAAGCAATATTAAATCTTTCTCCTGCCAAATTATATATCTCATCTTCAAGCACGGCAATTACCTGCTGAAATTTATCGGACAGCTCCTGTAATTTTTGTATGTTCAGTAATATCCCATTTTTCTCCATATCAAATATTACTTTCATAAGTGGCTTATCGAAGCGCTCGTAAATTGTGAGCAATTTTTCCTGAAATAACCTTTGCTTTAGCTTTTCATGAATTGCTATTAAAGTTTTTGCCGAGAAAATTTCTGCATTTTCACTCAAATTATGCGCAACTATGTTTGGAATACTGTGATCATGCTTTCCTGTATCCAAGCTATACGACATTATCATCAAATCATCAACTGAATCTAACATCTTCTCTATTGCAGGGAAGATTTTTCTGATCTCTTTAATGTTATGTATTATTTTAAGCACTCCATTTGAGAGCAAAGTTAAGTTAATTATAATGAGTGCATCTTGTATGCTGTCTTGCTCTATATAAAAAATATTACTTTCGCTATAAGATAGACTTAATACATTGTTTTCAAGGTGGTAATGAATTGCAATTTTGCCTTCATATCTACAATGCTCTAAAAATTTCTCTAACTCTTCACTACTATACTCTATTTTTTCTTCTGTGCTAGACCCACTATAGGAAAAAAGCTTTTCCACTTTCCCTATCAAGGAATTGAATTCATACTTCTTTAAAAAGGATAATAGTTTTTCCATATTTGGAGGGCGAACTTCACATTTTGCAATATCATGTTGAAGGTCTACTTTTTCGCATAGTGATAAAAGTTCTCTTGAAATTAGCGCTTTTTCCTTATGTTCAGCAAGAATATTACGAATCCTCGTTTGCTCGATGTTATCAATGTTCTCTATAATATTATTCAATGAATCAAATTCATCTAGTAATTTAGCTGCAGTCTTCGGACCTATTCCCGGAACGCCTGGAATGTTGTCAGATGCATCACCAGTTAGAGAAAATAAATCAAGAAGCTTGTGTGAGTTTACGCCAAATTTTTCTATTACTTGTTTTTCATCTATATATATATTTTTAATGGGGTCGAATATTAAAATATTGTGGTTCAAGAGTTGAAATAAATCTTTATCTGATGAAACGACTACCACTTTAAAGTCTTGGTGGTTGGCGTATTTTGCAGCTAGTGTTGCAATTATATCATCTGCTTCATAACCTTCAATCTCTTCATAGCTGAGGTTAAAAACTTCTACCGCTTCCCTCAGTATGGTGAACTGTGGAGTTAGATCCTCAGGAGGCGTTACTCTGTTCGCTTTGTACTCAGGATATAAATTGTGCCTAAAATTCTTTTTCCCTGCATCAAGTGCTATAGTTAAGTAGTCCGAATGGGCAATGTACTTAAGAACCATATTCAGAAAGCCATATACACCACCTATTGGCATTCCTGTTGTGGTAATTAAGTGAGGTAGTACATAGTAAGCTCTGAAAAGAAAACCATAGCCATCGATGATTGTGAAAGTTTTTTCTTTCATTGTAGATATTTATGCGTGCTTTTGATGGTCCACTATTTAGCTGAGAAAATCAAGTTTTTGTTTTTCTGCTTTTGAGCGTTGTAAGAGATTTTACCGAAAATAGCATTCATGATGGGGATGTACACATATGACCTTACCCAGAAAAAGTGGAGAGAAAGTGTGGAATGTTTTTTACAAAAAGAATGATGCATCAAATTGTTCTGGAATGCAATAGTTA
>NZ_JAPQLN010000079.1:0-7052 GCF_028981745.1 Wolbachia endosymbiont of Drosophila tristis
GGCTAAAATTCAAGAATTTCAATGCTTTAGCTATTTTCAATAGAATTAAATTTATTAATATAAATAACAAATTACTATTCTTAAATTTGATCAGATTGATTGCAAAAAAACAAGATTTTCAATAGGTTGCTTATAATCCTAACTATAGTTAGCCTTTCATAAGTAGCGATGCAACAAAGCCATTCCAGTGTCAGCTACTTTCATAACACCATATTACCTTAACAAAAGCAAATGTTCGTACAGATGTGCATCAGCTACTTTCATCTGCCACCTGCAAATTGCAATGTTCGTACAGTTATGTGTCACGCTACTTGGATGACACCGTTGAAAGAAATGAACCGCCTTTTCAAAATTGTTTTGAATAGAGGAATAACATTCACAAGTAAAATTTCATATTACCATTTTTTAATTTATGTATTATAATAAGCTTAATCTATAAGAAAAACAAAGTTGGAAAAGTTGGAAGAACTAAGCAAAAACTGGGTGATAAGAACGGGAAGATTTTTATCTTCATTGTTTTTTTTACTGTTGATTGCGCTATCAATACGTAGTTTTTTATTCGAGCCATTTCATATACCTTCTGGTTCAATGAAAAGCACCCTACTTGAAGGGGATTACATTTTTACTAGTAAATATTCATACGGTTACAGTAAACACTCCTTTCCATTTTCTCCAAACATTTTTAGCGGCAGGATTTTTTATACCCCTCCAAAGCGTGGCGACATAGTAGTTTTCAAACCCACAAGAAATGACAGCATCAGGTTTGTTAAGCGAGTAATAGGAACACCAGGTGACAAAGTGCAAATGATAGAGGGAGAATTATACCTAAATGATCAGAAAGTAGAGCGAAGGCAAATTGAAAGTTTTTTTGATTATGAGTCAAATCGTAACATACCAAGATATATAGAAACGCTTTTAAGTGGCAAGGAACATGAGATTTTGGTAGATGACATTTCTAATAAGCTATCATATAACACTCCGGTTTATTATGTACCTAACGATCAATTTTTCGTTATGGGAGACAATAGAAATAATTCTTTAGATAGTAGGTTTCCTGAAGTTGGTTTTGTACCAATGGAAAATATCATTGGGCGTGTAAGCATAGTTGGTTTATCATTTAAATTAGGAAAGGTCGATTGGTTACCATTTAATTTCAGGTTACCTGTTGCTTTGAGATTAAATAGGGTATTGCACAAGGTTGTGTAAGCTTTTTCTACCTATTTGTTAATTCACACAACTCTAAAGAAGAATTTTCTAACTCGGCGATAGTGTTGTTAATTTCATTCAAGTCATTGCCTTGTAAAGCGTTTTTTGCATTTTGTAATAGGTTTTTCAACTTTTGATCAGTGGAAAGGTTATTATTGTTTTCAACCAAGTGTATGAGTTTATTTCCATTAATTTTAGCACCTGCAAGGGAACGAGCCTTCATATCTTCGTCAAAACTGTTTATTGACTGGTTAACCATATTTTGAACATCAGCTTCACTTAAGCCAAAACTTGAATTTACTTTAACTGTCTGCTCAATTCCAGTAGTTTTTTCTCTTGCAGTAACAGTCAAGATTCCGTCAACGTTAACTGTAAATTCTATTTCAACTCTTGCAGAACCTGCAGGCAGTGGCGGTATACCTTTTAGTTCAAACTGCGCTAGAGATTTGTTATCCTCTATCATTTCACGTTCTCCCTGACAAACATGAATTTTCATTGCTGTTTGCCCATCAATATAAGTTGTAAACTCTTTTGTTTCTGAAACTGGCAGTGGCGTATTTCTTGGTATGATTTTTTCAACTATGCCTCCCATAGTTTCTATGCCAAGTGATAGAGGTAAAACATCCAGGAGAATATTCCTATCTTTTGAGCTCGAAGTTAAATCATGAGCCTGCAGAGCTGCCCCAATGGCAACTGCTTTATCTGGATCCACGTCATTTAGTACTTTATTTCCAAAGAGTTTGACTAGTGAATTTTGAACCAATGGTGTTCTAGTTGCACCACCAACTAAAATTACTCCTTTTATATCATCAATTTTAAGATCTATATCACTTATAGTACGAGTGACTATATTGATAGTCTTATTGACCAAAGAACTGATTGCCTGCTCGAATTCTTCTCTGGTAATTTCGCACTCAAATGGCTTGCCGTTAACATTAAATTCGAAGATACCTATAGTGTGATTGCTTAGGTACTCTTTCACAGAGCGTGATTCGATAAGTAAGGAATTTAGTTGCTTAGCCGTCTTTTCTCTATACTTATCAATCACAATTGAACTCAGCAAATGATCAAAATCATCACCGCCGAGTTTGGTATCACCACCAACTGCAAGAACTTGAAACACTCCTTGATGCAATTTCAATATCGAAATATCAAATGTTCCACCACCAAGGTCATAAACTGCATATATTCCACTGTTATTGTTCTTTTCAATGGAGTAAGAAAGCGCTGCAGCGGTTGGCTCGTTAACGAGGCGAAGAACTTCTATGCCAGCTAATTTTGCTGCATATTTAGTTGCGTTACGTGCTGAATCGTCAAAGTAAGCTGGCACAGTAATTACTGCTTTTTTTACTTCCAGCCCCTTAGACTTTTTTACCCTCTCACATAAAGCTTTTAATATCTCAGCAGAAATCTCAACAGGAGTAAGATACTTTTCCTCCGAACATTTTACTCTAATAACTTTTTCACTTTCGTTATCTATTTCAAAATAAACACCCATCTTGTTCAAATCTTTAACACTTTTACCCATTAAACGTTTTATTGAGTGGATTGCATTTGAGCCAACATCATAGCCAGTTTTCAATGTATTATTTTCACATGAAATGATAGAAGGTAATAGCTCTCTTCCCTGTTCATCTTTAAATATCTCCACGTTGCCAGCTTTATTTACCATAGCAATTAAAGAGTTGGTAGTGCCAAGATCTATACCAAAAACTACTTCATTTGAATTTGGTTCAGAAATTTGAATTGGTTGCATTTTTCTTCATCTCCTCAAATGACTTGTATAAATATTTCAATCTTAAGACTTGTGTAGCAGCTCTATCAAAATTCTTTACAGCAAAAGTGTTAATTAGATTTTTAATGCAACCTTTTATTTTTTCATCGATCATCCTACTTGCAAATTGTAGATCGTCGCAGTCTAGTAAGTACTCTCTTATTTCCATTGATTCACTTAATATTTCAGAATTTAAGTGGTCCTTTTGGCTTTTCACATTAAAAAAATCCAGCAAATGCTCAGCACGTTTTAGCGGTGACTTTAGTATCTGATAAGCTCTGTTAATATTTTCCATGTTTTGGGACTGTCTTTCATTTATATCAGTCCTGCTTAGCTCAATATATTTTTTCTCTAACTCATCAAAGCTGATATTGAAAGCTGGTTCAATTTCAAACAATGCAAAATAGTTGCTAGACATGAAAACTCTCTCCACAACCACATTTTCCTTTCTCATTAGGATTTTTGAAAACAAAACCCGATGAAAATTTTTCTTCTACATAATCCATTTCAGAGCCAAGAATAAACATGACGGATTTTGGGTCGAGCAACACTTTAACTTTTTGGCCATCACTACAGTTTTCTTCAATTACCGACTCTAAAGGACGAGTATCATATGCATATTCAATATCATATTTTAAACCAGAACATCCTTTTTGCTTAATTAGCACTCTTATTCCTATTGCTTCTTCCGGTTTCTCAAGGTTAGTATGCTTCTTTTGGTCCAATAAATACCTTATCCTTTCTACTGCTTCCGCAGTTATAGTGATAAGTTTTTTATTCTTTTTTACAGTTTCAACTCCGCCTACTTCTTGATATTCACCCATGTTCGTAGCTTCTTAATTCTTTTGTTTACTTTGATAGTCATGAATAGCAGCCTTTATAGCATCTTCAGCAAGTACCGAACAGTGTATCTTCACTGGAGGTAAAGACAACTCTTCCACTATTTGAGTATTCTTTATCTGTGTAACGTCACTGATGGTTCTTCCCTTTATCATCTCTGTTAACAAGGAACTTGAAGCAATGGCAGAACCACAACCAAAAGTTTTAAATTTTGCATCTTCAATAACACCTTTGTCATTGACCTTTATCTGCAATTTCATTACATCACCGCACGATGGTGCACCAACTAGGCCAGTACCAACATTTGGATCATTTTTATCCAGAGAGCCAACATTCCTTGGATTTTCGTAATGATCTAAAATTTTCTCATTATAACTCATAAAATTACCTGTGCACCGCTATTCTACATTATAACATATTTAGGTTAAAAACTAAAGTAAAATACACTCAAAAAGTGTAATTTTTGTAAGGTAAAATTGTAGTTTTTGAGTGCATTTTACTTTACAAATTCGCGTAGTGCATGTCATTCTTTATATTGTAATTAAGTTTATAATTTAAAAAGGAGTATCCCTTGAGTTTGTTTAGTAACCTTTATCAGGGCCTGTTAAAAACTTCTTCTCGCTTTAGCGACGGGGTGAAAAGTATTTTTTCTGGCAAAAAAAAATTAGATCAGTCGCTTTTAGATGAATTAGAAGAATTGCTAATTAGCATGGATATTGGTCATAAAACTTCCAAGTTGATTATCGATAGGCTCACAAGCATCAAATTTGACAAGGAAGTTGAGTATAATACCATCACACAGCAGCTAATGAGCGAAATAGAATCGATATTGAACCCTGCTGTGCAACCGCTAATTTTAAACAAAAAACCACATATAATAATGGTATGCGGAGTAAATGGTAACGGTAAAACCACGACTATAGGTAAGCTCGCATATAAATATAAGGAAATGGGAAAATCCGTTATGCTTGTTGCATGCGACACATTTAGAGCTGCTGCTAGTGAACAATTAAACATTTGGGCAGAACGTTCTGATTGCTTGATTGTTACTGGAGAGTACGGTAGCGACTCTGCAAGTGTGGCATATAGAGCTGTAAGTCAAGCTATAAAAGATAACGTTGATGTTGTTCTAATTGACACAGCAGGAAGGCTGCAAAATAATGTGAACCTTATGGAGGAGTTATCAAAAATATATAGAACGATAAAGAAATTGGATGACACTGCCCCTCATGACGTTATTTTAGTTCTTGACGCAACTACCGGCCAAAATGCTTATAGCCAATTAGAAGCATTTAGCAAAATGGTTAATGTTACCGGGCTAATCGTAACAAAGTTAGATGGCACTGCTAAGGGCGGAGTGGTAATTGGACTTGCAGAAGCTTATAAGATAAAGTTACATGCTATAGGAATTGGCGAAAATATAGAGGACTTAAGGGAGTTTACTAGCAAAGAATTTGCTGAAGCGTTATTTAATTGTAATTAAAGACTTCTCTTAATTCCCTTACGTGACCAAGCTTGATTATTTCAATATCATGAGAAGAATAGTTACCATTTTTAGGCATAATTGCTTTTTTGAATCCTAACTTTTGTGCTTCTTTTAGTCTGAGATCAGCATGCGAGATGTTCCTAATTTCTCCTGAAAGTGCAACTTCACCGCAGATTATTGAAGAAGTTGGTAGCGGTAAATTTACTATACTTGAAATAAGGGAAGCAGCAACAGCAAGATCAGCCGATGGTTCCTGTATTTTGAGTCCCCCTGCAATGTTTAGGTATACCTCTTTATCATGCAAAAACATTTTGCAACGAGCATTTAGCACCGCGATGATCATAGCCAATCTATTAATATCCCACCCAACTACTGCCCTTCTTGGGGTTGCCATATTAGTCCCTGCTATTAATGCTTGCACTTCCATTAAAATTGGTCTTGAACCTTCAATTCCTGCAAATACGGCGCTGCCAACTACTTCTCTGTCATGGGCCATCAGAAACAATGATGATGGATTATCAACAGGCACAAGTCCTGCTTCAGACATCTCAAAAACACCAATTTCATTTGCAGGGCCAAATCTATTTTTAATAGTACGCAAAATGCGATATTGATTGCTATTTTCACCTTCAAAATATAATACCGTATCCACCATATGCTCCAGAGTTTTGGGTCCAGCTATTTGTCCATCCTTAGTTATATGACCAACTATTAAAAGAGAAACACCATATTGTTTCGCAAGAATAGTTAATTCATGTGCGCAAGTACGAACCTGAGTTACAGTTCCTGGTGCCGATGTAATTCTGCTATCATACATTGTTTGTATAGAGTCAATTACTAAGAATTTAATACTTTTATTTTCCTTTATTGTTGCTACTACATCAGTTAAAGACACTGTAGATAAAAGCTTAATTTTAGGTTCATTTATCTTAAGACGCTTTGCTCTGAGACTCACCTGCTCTAAAGACTCCTCGCCGGATACATAAAGACATTCAAAAGAGGAAAGTTGCACAACATTAGCTGCAATTCTAAGCAAAAGGGTGGATTTTCCGATACCAGGTTCGCCACCAATTAAAATGCTAGCACCTTGAACGATACCCCCACCAAAAACTCTATCTAATTCTTCTATTCCTGTTAAAAAACGACTTGGAGTGATAATTTCGCTACCCGATAACGTCTTTATTAAAATTGGTGCAGATATACTTCTTTTGCCCGTTTTTACTGCTATTTCCTCAACAATTGTATCCCAATTGTCACATGCGATGCACTTCCCTACCCACCTACCAGTGCTGTGACCACAGGATTGACATACATATACAGTTTTCATCAAAGCCAAAATTATTTTGTTGTAATTGTAATAAAAATTAGCTGAATATGCGAAGTAAATCTATAGCTAACCCAAGAAAGGGTTCCCTATGTCATACCGCGATTCATTCGCGGTATCTCAAAGCATAGATCCCGCTAACACGTAGCGGGATGACGGTTGTCGTTTAGCTACAAACGTTAAGAAATTTACCAAATGAAAAAAAAGGCAAAAGAAGCCCTGGGGTTATTATCCGCTTTAAAATATTGGCGTTTTTTATGTTTTAAACGCTTGACAAGCAAGATTAAGCTGCTTTTAATTGCAACTAACTTACGCTGCAAATGTTTAAGAAGTTTACTAAGCAGAAAAAAAGACAAAGAATCCCCGAGTTAGCTAGTCTTTTACTATCTCTGTCGAGTATTGGCATTTTTTGATGTCTTGTA
>NZ_JAPQLN010000080.1:0-3708 GCF_028981745.1 Wolbachia endosymbiont of Drosophila tristis
TCTGCAGTCAAGCTCATAAAGTCATATGATGAAGATGGTATAAAGAAGTGGAAAAAAGAGATGAGTTATGGAAAAAGATCTTATATAGAAAGTTTTTTCTCGCAACTGAAACAAACATTCGGGTTTAGTTTTAGGAATAAATCTGAGACAAATAGAGAGAAGGAACTACTTGTTAAATGCTATTTGCTCAATAAGTTCACTGATATTGGTATGGCTAAATTTGAGATAGCTTCATAAATTTATTGTGCGTTACCTACTATCCGAAGAGCGATGCAACAAAGCCATCCCAGTGTCAGCTACTTGGATGACAAGAAAGGGAGCACTGGAATGACAGAAGATGATGGAGTGACAGGGAGTAATACAAAAAGTTTCGTCATCCCCATTGAATCGGCTTTAAAATCGATGTTCAAAGTTGAAATTTCCCTAGAAGATGCGGGGAAAATCAGAAAAGGTCAGGAAGTTGTATTAAATAACTTGCGTAATTTAAAGAATCATGATATTTGTTGTACAGTGGTGGGTACTGTACCTATTGCAATCTGCAGTTTTATTTATGGTTGTGTGAAACCTATTCGTGTTTTTAATATTTAAAATGAGGTTTAGATGTCGATAACATCCGAAAAGAAAAAGAGTTTGATAAATATATATGCAATTAAAGAAGATGATACAGGCTCATCTTTTGTACAATGTGCAATTTTGACCGAGAGGATCAGTAACTTAACTGAGCATTTTAAAGTGCACAAGCATGACCATCACTCTAAGCGTGGTTTACTTATATTGATAGGTAGAAGACGCAAGCACTTAAATTATATAAAGCGTAAATTTGGTAATGAAGCCTATCAGGAATTAATAGAGAAGTTAGGCATTAGAAAATAATCGAGGAATTTAATATGTTTAAAATTATAAAAAAATCTATAGAGTGGGGTGGTCGTGCCTTATCTTTAGAAACAGGAAAAATAGCACGCCAAGCTCATGGTTCAGTAGTTGTAAATTACGGTGATACTTCTGTTTTAGTAACTGTTGTACGTAAAAAGAAGGAAGAAAGCGTTGATTTCCTACCTTTAAATGTGCAGTTTATCGCAAAAAGCTATGCCATGGGTAAGATCCCTGGCGGGTTTTTTAAAAGAGAAGGCAAGCCATCTGATAGAGAAACTTTAATCTCAAGAGTAATAGATAGAAGTATAAGACCACTATTCCCAGAAGGATTTCATGATGAAATTAGTGTGGTGTGCAATCTATTAACTTATGATACAGTCAATCCTCCTGAAGTGCCAGCATTGATTGGTGCTGTTGCAGCTCTTGCAATTTCTGGTGTTCCCTTTCACTTTACTATAGCTGGAGTGATGGTTGGTTGTGATGAAAATAATAACTATATACTCAACCCTTCTGTTCAAGAGATGAAAGCAAGCAGCTTGGATCTGTTTTTGTCTGGTGATGAAAATTCAATTTTAATGGTTGAATCAGAAGTGAAAGAGCTCTCTGAAGAAAATGTTTTTAATGCAATAAAATTTGGCCATGAACACCTTAAGCCTGTCATTAAGCTCATAAAAGAGTTTGCTGATACAATTGGCAATAAACCTGAGAGCTTTGCCCCTATTGATGCATCAGATATAACACAAGAGCTCGAAAAATACGGTAAAGATTTTGAAAAAGCATATTCGCAAACAGTAAAACAAGAGCGAGTTCAAGCTCTAGAAGCGATCAGAGAGAATATATTGAATACTCTTAAAGAAACTGGAAAAGACGAAAAGTTAATTACGTATGCAGTAAAAAACTTTGAAAGATCTTTAGTACGTGAAATAATTAGGAAGAAAAGTGTAAGGATAGACGGTCGTAAGCATGATGAGATACGTCAGATAGAAGTTGAAGTTGATATTCTGTCCAAAACTCACGGTTCTGCACTATTTACAAGAGGCAATACTCAGGCACTGGTTGTTACTGCTCTTGGCACCACTCAAGATGAGCAAATTGTGGATGATATTGAAGGGGATAGACGTGAGCATTTCATGTTGCATTATAACTTTCCCTCATTTGCTGTTGGAGAAACTTCTGCTGCGCGTGCACCAGGAAGAAGAGAAATCGGTCATGGCAAACTTGCTTGGAAAGCAATTCATCCTGTTTTACCCGATAAGTCTGAATTTCCTTATACAATAAGAGTAGTGTCCGAAATTTTGGAGTCTGATGGTTCTTCTTCTATGGCAACAGTTTGTGGGACTTCTCTTGCTTTAATGGATACGGGTGTGCCAATAAAGGCCCCTGTTGCTGGAATTGCTATGGGTCTCATCAAAGATAAAGACGAGTATGTAATACTTTCCGATATACTTGGTGATGAAGATTATCTTGGTGATATGGACTTTAAAGTAGCAGGAACTAGTGAAGGGGTTACGGCGCTACAAATGGACATGAAAATTTCTGGTATAAGCTTTGAAATTGTTGAAAAATCTTTAGAACAGGCAAAAGCTGGAAGATTACATATTTTAGAAAAAATGAATGCAGTGATTTCAGAACACAGTGATGATGTCAAAGACCATGCACCAAGGATGTTATCATTTTACATAGATAAAGACAAAATTTCTGCTGCTATAGGTTCTAAGGGGAAAAATATACGCAGTGTGTGTGAAAGAAGTAATGCAAAAATTGAAATAGGAGATGATGGTAAAGTTTCTGTTTTTGCTACGAGTGGCACTGAAGCTGAAATTGCAAAGAGTATGATGATTGATTCAATAACAGAACTAGAACAAGGTTCTATAGTTGATGTCAAGGTTGTAAGAATAGAGAAGTCTATTGTAGAGCTTGAATTTCTTAATGGCAGAAAAGGAAAAATGCACATAAGTGAAGTAGCTAATGAACATATAGATTCTATAGAGAGCGTACTTAAACAAGATGATACTTTCAAAGCACTAGTAATTGACTTCGAAAAAGGTGGGTGTCCAAAGTTGTCAAGACGTCGGGTTGATCAAGAGACGGGAGAGTTTTTTGAAGGTGAGCTTTACAACGAGGAAAGGAAAGATGGTCCAAATGACAGGGATAATTATTACAATAATTCATTTAGTAGAAAACCTGGAGGAAGTCACCATAAGAGGCCTCCTCGTCCTCGTTCTGGTTTCAGCAACAGAAATAGGCCGAAATTTGGTAATAATGATTCATCATCAGGTTTTTATTAAGAGTAAACTTCTTGCGTTACCTCTCGTCATTCCAGTGCTTAACACTGGAATGACACCCTTTCTGGTGAAGGTTGTTCTCAAATCACAATGTTAGTACAATTGTGGTGTTAGCTATAGCTAACCCAAGGTATCCGTTCAGCGGAGTGGTAGAATAAGGTAGACAAAGTGATCTAAAAAGATAATCATAGAGCAAAAGTGAGGTAATGTGGTAAACCTTTTAGAACTTTGCAAAAATTTACAGCAAAAAATAGAAAAACTGAAAGCAGAGATAGAAAACTTAAAAGCAGAAAATAAAGCTTTCAAGATAGAGAACGCTGAATTAAAGGAAAGGCTTGGTTTAAACTCGAAAAATTTATCTCTACCGAGCTCTAAAGAATTGTACAAAACAAAAAAGGACAAGCCAAAAAGCGAAAGGAATGTTGGCGATCAGGTTGGGCATAAAGGAAATTTTCATGCTACAATGGAAGCGGATAAAGTAGTAAAAATAGAGTTGCCTAATATTTGCGAATGCGGAGGAGAGCTTGTAATATGCGAAAAACCTTATGTT
>NZ_JAPQLN010000081.1:0-28017 GCF_028981745.1 Wolbachia endosymbiont of Drosophila tristis
TTGCTTGGGTTAATAGGAATAGAAGGCTATCGAAGGAGTATGATTTACTCACAACATCCACTGAGAATTTCATATACCTAGCTATGAGTAGGGTTATGTTAAAGAGGGAATATGCTTGAATTTACTTGTTTCCGGACAACCTCTTACTCATCATACAAAAAAATTATCAAAAAAGATGCTCGAAGAAGATCCATTCCAAGGCCTAAGTGGTGCTGGATCTTTACGTGGATTTTACAGTACTGGTATGGTGATGTTTGCTCATGATGAAGAAAGTAGTGTACGCCAGATAGTATTTGAGCTTCGTAATGGTGAACGCGTGCAAAATAAACTTGTCGATAAGATAAATGGTCATTGGCAGCTAATGGAATAGCTAATTTTCACTTTAAAGTCAACTTATAGGAGAGCGTATGCTACAAGATTTTTTAACTGATTTTAATAACGCGAAACTGCAAAGCAGTTTAATACCAAAAGGTACAATAGTCAAGGTAAAAATGGCAATAAAGCCTGGAGGTTATGAAAATTGGTTCACTAAAAACTACACTACTGGCAGTATCTATTTAAATGTAGAATTTACCGTCACTGAAGGCCCATATGCAAAACGCAAGATTTTTCAGATTATAGGTATCAAAAATGGCAAAGCAGAAGGTGAAGAAGACATCTGGGGAGAATCTGGACGTTCTATGCTGCGTAGTATTTTGGAATCATCCAGAAATATTCATGCAAATGACACTTCAGAGAAAGCAGTTACCGCTAGAAGAATAAACTCTATAGCTGATTTCAACGATTTAGAGTTTACAGTAAAAGTAGGCGTTGAAACTAATAATACATACGGAGATAGAAATAGGATTACTACAGTTATTACTCCAGAATTACAAAAAAGTTTTCAAGATGATTGGTTGCCATTTTGAAGTATGACGAAGGAAAGTTGTGGGCTGCTGTTATTACTAGAGCTATTCAGGATGCAGCAGGAAAAAACCCTAAACTTAAAAAAGAGGCTTGTCAATGGATTCGCTCACGATCTTTTGAAACTGTTTGTGAGCTGGCTAATCTTGACTTTAAACGTCTAAAAAATATGTTGAACAAATTTGGAATAAACAAGGAGAATTTTATGGATTTTTCATCTAAAAATGCTTTGAAAATAAAATCATTATTAATTAATAACATCAAAGATTGTTTATCTTATTTGTTACCTGAAGGCAAATCTTACCAAGATAAATTCTATATTGGCAGTAGAAATGGAAATAAGATAATAGTTGAAATGGAAGGAGAAAATGCAGGAAATTGGTACAACCTGATCGAAGAAAAGAAAGGAAATATAATAGACCTTTGGACTTTAGTTAAAGGTAATATAGATTCTGCTGAAACATGGTTGAACGGTAAAGATGAAAGAAGTTCCATATTACAAGAAAAACAAAACGAAGGAAAAGCATTTTCTGTAAACCATTACTTAAATGACAAATCACCAATGCCACAAGATATAATAGGCCCAAGAATTTTGACACCAGGTGGTCTTTTGGTCATAGGTGGTACTCCAAAGATTGGCAAAAGTCATTTTCTTCTTTCTCTATTAGTACATCTGGCAGCAGGAAGATCATTTCTTGGCATGAAGCCTACAAGACCGCTAAAAATATTCTATCTACAAAACGAAATGGAATATGATTACATTAGAGAACGTATACAACAACTCAACAAACTTCCTCATTTAGCAACAGAAAACTTAATTGTGACGAACAAGATGAATTTGACCTTAAATGAAGAAGGTATAGAAAAAATAAAAAATATGGTAGAGGAAAAGTTTGATTTAGTTGTGATTGATTCTCCTTATAATTCCGTTAACTATGGTCTGCAGCATGCAATAGAAAAACTACGTTCCAAGATTAATCCTATGGCTGGAATAATCATCACAAATCACACCAAAAAAGTACCTACCTCTATATTGGAAAAGAATCCATTTCAAGCTCTCGTTGGTGCTAACGCTTTAAGAAGTTTTTATACATCTGGAATAGTAATATTTCAACCCAATAAACGTACAAATATCTTACAAGTAGTATATGAACTTAGAAACGGTAGATCTATACCAACAAAATTCATCAATAAGATTAATGGATGTTGGAAATCTGCTAACGTTATAGCTAGAACATAAAAATTCTTCAGGTAGGTATGGATATTTATTGTTCACAAAGAAATGGACATTATAAATTATTAGGGAAGAAAGAACAGTTAAGAACTCAACTCCTATCAAATATAAGGTCATGTCTTTCTTATTTACTGCCAAGAGGAACTTTTCGTGGTGATAAGTTCTATGTAGGTGATCTACAAGGCAATAAAGGACAAAGTATGATAGTGGAGTTAACTGGCAGTAAAGCCGGATTATGGCATGATTTTTCTACCGAAGAAGGAGGAGATATTTTTGATCTTTGGGCTGCTGTTACTGGAAAAAATCAATTTACTGATACGATAGAAGATATTGCTAAGTGGATTGGTTATTCGGAAAAAAATAACACTCTGGGGCAACCAACGGCATCATGGAACTATTACGATGAAAGTGATCAAGTGATTGTTACAGTTTATCGTTATAACACTGATTCAGGAAAAAGATATCTTCCTTTTGATGTAAAAAGGTCTAGTTTTACTCTACCAGAGACCAGGCCTTTATATAATATTCCAGGTATCATGAAATCTGATAAGGTGATTTTAGTTGAAGGTGAAAAGTGTGCAGATGCTCTGATAGAGCAAGGTATGACTGCCACAACTGCAATGTTAGGAGCAAATGCACCAATAGAAAAAACAGACTGGTCACCACTTAAGGGTAAGCATGTTATTATTTGGCCAGACAATGATGAGCCAGGTAAACAATATGCTGAGAAAGTTGTGAAAAAGCTTACTTTTCTTGGTGTTTTATCACTTACTCTTCTTGAAATACCGGAGAATAAACCAAAAGGATGGGATTCAGCTGATGGTATAGAAGAAAAGATGAATATTCCTGAATTCATTGAAAATAACTCGAAAAAAATCATCGTTAAGCAATTTCTTAATATTCAAGAATGGAGTGTGGAACGTTTTATAGGTCCAGTACCAGAGCAAAAGTTTCTTGTTGAAGGGTTATTTCCTTTAGGAGTGACATCTATTCTAGCTGCAATGGGAGATACTGGTAAAGGTATGCTTCTGCTTGATTTAGCACTGAAAGTTGCGAGTAGAAAAGATCAGCCATGTGGTTTTGGTCCTTTAGTTACTGAACATGGATCTGTGGTAATTTTCTCAGCAGAAGATGATATGAGTGAAATACATCGTCGTTTAGAGCGTCTTGATTCGCAATGCGAAAGATTAAAATATAAAGATAGGCTCTTTATTGTACCATTACCAAATGTTAGTGGATCACTTACAATCATAAAGAGTGTTTCAGGTAAAGTTATAGAGACTTCTCCTGAATTTGAATCGATAACAAAACAACTTAATAAAATAAAAGACTTAAAATTAATCGTATTTGATCCACTTGCATCATTCGTGCATGCTGATTTAAATACTGACCCAGCCGTAGGCGATTATTTGATGTCTTTATTATCTGATTTAGCAGGTAGCACTGGAGCATCAATAATTACTGCCCATCATATGAGAAAGCCAAAAAGTGAAAAACCTATATCGACTGTTGAGCAAGCACGTGATGCCATTAGAGGTACATCTGCTCTTGTTAATGGTGTTAGGTGTTCATACGCTTTTTGGTCTGTGGAAGATACAGCTAAACTGACAATTTTTAAATCAATAGGAGAATCTGTAAGACAGAACGCATTATTTTATGGAGCAATTGTTAAAGCAAACGGTTTGGCTGATCGCACTTTACGCACTTATTTAAGAAATGAAGAAACAGGATTGTTAGAGGACATAACTGAAAGATTAAGAATAAAAAATATGAACGAAAAAGATTCAAAGCAGCATCTTATAACTGCAATTACACGAGCAGCAATTTCTGGACATCCATTTACCCATACAGGAAGTACAGGAGTGTATAAACAGCGGCATAGACTACCTGAGGAGTTTCACAGTATAGGAAGAGATAGAATGGAGCGTATAGTTCAAGAGCTGTTACAAGCACGGAAGCTGGTTAAGGGAATGGCTACTGGTTCAAAAGAAGATAAATGGCTTGACATTCCTAGCGGACCATTTGCTCGTGGTGTTGGAAAGTTTAGCTGTGGAGCTGAGCTATTCTCCTAAAAAATTTTTCTGATATAAAAAAATATTTTGATTTTTGCGGACGAATTTTGAAGTCATCGTACATATATAATATAGGAGACTTAATTAAAAATGTCAATTCTCACACAGTCAGGAAGAGCAGCAATAGCAGCAAGTATAAAAGAGCAGTCTCTACATCTTGCCTGGGGCAGTGGTGACTCAAATTGGGAAAGTAGCCATCAGGTCGAAAAAGTTTTTGTTGAGGGTGAAATAGCTCTAGATCACCACACTATTAAAGATGTAAGGGTTTTTACAGGACAAATAATTTATCAGCCAAGTATAGACTATACAGTTGATAGCAGTACTGGTGTAATAAAACTTACGGAAAATAGCTCTATCACGGCAAATAGTGCAGTTACTGTAGAATATACTCAAAGCACACCACCTGAACCTATAAATTCTATAAAGCTCTTGAATGAACTTGGCAGACGTACTGCAGATGAGGTTCTCTTTTGCACAGGTGATGAGAATGGAGAGCTTTTGACTCCAACAGGGAGGTTTAGGTCCTCAAATGTACCAACCAATAATTTGTACCTTAAATTTACTTTCGATTTCACGGATGCAGCAAATCAAGTGATAAGGGAACTAGGAGTTATGGTTGGTACAAGGGTAAAAGAAAAATTGCCTCCTGGACAAAGGTATTTTGAACCACAAGATATAGAAGACCCAGGGATCTTATTAGTTTTAGAACATACAGTACCGCTCATTAGGACTTCAGCAACCAGGGAAACTTTTTCGTTTGTAGTGACATTTTAGAAAAAGAGAAAAAAGATGACCTTAAATAGCTATTATAACCGCTTTAATCCTGACAAAGAATACGAAAAAAGCTTGTTTCTAGCAGGAAGAGGTCTACAGTCAGCAGAATTAAACGAGACGCAAGAATATGCTCTCTCTAAGCTTAAAGGCATAGGCGATGCAATATTTCGTGATGGCGATGTTATAACAGGAAGCAATTGTATTATAGATAGAGAAACTGGTAAAGTTACACTTGAGTCAGGAAAAATCTATCTTCGTGGAGCGGTGAGAAAAGTAGAGGCAAAAGAGTTTGTTATTCCACTGAGTACCACAGTGCGTATAGGTGTTTATTACGTAGAATCTACCATTACAGAACTTGAGGACGAAAATCTTCGTGATCCTGCTATTGGTACAAGAAACTATCAGGAAGTAGGAGCTGCAAGGCTTAAAGTTTCCACCATTTGGGGATACCAAGTAGAAAGTGTTACTGTTAACTCTACAAATGGCGAATTTTACCCAATTTACAATATTGAAAATGGAGTATTGATAGAACATTCACCGCCACCACAAGCAAATATAGTAACTACTGCTCTTGCTCGTTATGACAAAGAGGCAAATGGTTCCTACGTTGTAAATGGCCTTGAAGTAATGTTCCTGCAAAAGGAAGAGGGGGAAGGAGGAAAAAAAATATTTGTAATTAATGAGGGAAAAGCTCATGTTGATGGCTATGAGATTGAGTTACCTCACAGTATTCGCATTTCTTTTGATGAAGATCCAGATATAAAATCAGTTGAATCAGAACCACATACTTTTCAGCCAAATAGCCAAAGAGTAATGGAACTGAAGGTTAATGATTTTCCAATAAGTGAAATTAAAAAAGTAGATATAACTGTTCAAAAAACCATTACCATTACTCATGGTTCATATTCAGGAGCTGTTGATCCAATACCTGACTCTGCAGTACTTGAAATTATTCAAATTAAACAAGGTAATGTTATTTATGAAAATAGTGTAGATTATAAACTAAACGCAGGAAATATTGATTGGTCATTACCCGGCAAAGAACCAGCTCCTGGAAGTAGTTATCAAATAACTTACCGCTGTCGCACTCATGTAAGTCCTGAAGATATAAGTGAGCAGGGGTGTAAAGTAAAAGGAGCAGTTGATAACAGCTTGGTTTTGATTGATTATACCTGGAAAATGCCCCGCTTTGATTTAATTACTATCGATAGCAAAGGGGTGGTAAGGAGAATAAAAGGAATTTCCCATTCTTGGCGACCATCGATGCCTAAAGCGCCCTCTGGACAACTTTTGCTCTGCTACATTCATCAGACGTGGAAGAAAGGCGAAGGGGTAAAAATAGTGAATAATGCTATTCATGCTGTACCGATGAATGAGCTTGAAGCAATGAAAAAAGGAATAAATGATCTTTATGCGCTGGTTGCAGAGGAACGTTTACGCAGTGATGCAAATTCAAGAGAACCTACAACGAAAAAAGGAGTATTTGTTGATTCGTTCTTCGATGATGATATGCGTGATCAAGGAATTTCGCAGTCTGCAGCGATAGTAAACAAGGAATTAATTTTACCAATAGATGTAACGATTGCTGATATTGATGGAGGAGAAAAAACTTATTTGTTGCCGTATGAACTTGAACCGGTACTGGAGCAGCTTTTACAGACTACAGGAGAAAAAATTAATCCGTATCAAGCCTTTGATCCAGTACCAGCACAAATTACTTTAAATAAAAATATTGATCACTGGACGGAGGTAAAAACAAATTGGAAAAGTCCAGTAACCAGAGTATTTAATGTTAAAGAAACAACAGAGCTGCTGTCAAGTACCTCATACGAAACTGAATTTATGCGAGAAGCAACTCAAAATTTTGAGATTGAGGGTTTTGCAACTGGTGAAAAGCTTAAGGAATTAAAGTTTGATGGAATTTTTATTCAACCTCAAGCATAGAAAATATTTGAAAGAAAAACATGATCGCAACATTTATTGCTGATAACAGAGGAAAAATAAAAGGAAGATTTACTGTACCAAGAAACATTCCTGCTGGAACTAAGTTAGTGCAGTTCTTCGGTGATAAAGGCAGTTATGGAGAAGCAACTTATACTGGTAAAAAAACAATTACCATAGAGGAAAGAAGAAGAGTTATCGCGGCAAGAAGAGTTGATCCTTTAGCGCAAACATTTACTCTAAATGAAAGTAGGCACATAGGAGGCGTGGAACTATGGTTTGTAAATAAAGGCAAAAAACGTGTTGTTGTGCAGATTAGAGAAACAGCAGTGGGAATGCCCTCGCAGACTGTCATTGCTGAAAGTTATATTGAGCCAAGAGATATAAAGGTGGATGGCACAGCAACACGTATTACTTGGTCACCAGTGTTTTGCCATGCAGGACGAGAGTATGCAATAGTACTGCTTACTGATGATCAGGGTACTGCAGTAAAAATAGCAGAACTTGGCAAATATGATGCAGTAAATAGCCGTTGGGTAACGAGTCAGCCATATCAAGTAGGAGTATTACTCTCATCTAGCAACGCAAGTACTTGGACTCCACATCAGAACTTAGATTTAACGTTTCGGCTTTTGGCTGCAAAATTTAGCGAAGTTTCTCACATTATTGATCTTGGCAAGGTTACTGCAAATAACGTATCAGATTTAATTGTTTTGACGAACGTCGAAAAAGTAGCATTTGATACCAATGTAGAATTTATTTTAACAGATGAAGAAGGAAAAGAAAATTTTTTGTCTGATAATTTGCCGCTCGCACTGCGTGAAAGAATAAATGGGGAATTAACGGTAAAAGCAAGCCTAAAAGGAGGGCGAGAAAAAAGTCCAGTTCTTTATCCTGGGTTACAGTTAGTTCTGGGTAATCTTTCAGAGTTCGGAGATTATGTTACAAGAAGCATTACAGCAGGAGCTAACACTAAGATTACCATAACATATGATGCGCTGATACCTGGCACTGCAGATGTTAAAGCATATGTGCAAAAAAATGTGGATTGGCAATTAGTAAATTTAACATCAGGAAAACCAATTGGAGAAAATTGGGTAGAGAGAACTCATGTGCTGACAAACTTTAATGGCAATGAGACAAGGATAAAATTAGTTTTAAGTGGAACGGTTGTCTATCGGCCAAAGGTAAAAAACTTGCGGATTGTTATAACGTAAAAAAATGCCAAATAATGAAACGAGGCGCGGATATCCTTTACCACATCCAGAGAATATTGCTGTGCAAGATGTGGTACGTATTCGCAAAGCGGTAGAAAAAATAGATGAAGATATGAGTGAGAGGGAAAGTAAACACAACGATCTTCAAAAAGCATTTGAACGACTGAATTTTGAGAATTTTTTGAATTTTTGGAGTAATAACAGATGACTATCGCCAAAGAAGTAGTTTATGCATTGCATCAGAGACTGAAAGATCTATCTGTAAATGCTACCCCTGATCAACTCGCATATCTCGCAAAATCTCTAGAGTCTATTGCTGGGCAAAGTACAGTACTTGATATTGTACAGATGACTGACATAAAATTAAAAGAACTTCTTGACAGTAGCACAAGTCATTTAAATAAATTAGATAGTAGTAAAAACAATGCATTAGCAGCAATCTCTGAATTAGAAGGAAAGTCATTAAAGAAAATAGATGAAAAAGGAATTACAAATTTATCACTACTTGATAGCAGAAAAGATTCACATGTTGCCACCATCAATAATGCCGGAGATCTAAATAGCATAAGAAACACATTAAATAGCCTTAAAGCCATAAGCGATATACCAACTGGTTCATCAGTTATGAAAGAAATAAAAACTAGAGAAGACCAATTAAAAATCCTTACAACTAAATTTAACTCGATTAATGATGTGCCAAATGGGTCATCAATTATAAAAGAGATAAGAAAGCGCAATATGGTTGAACCTGAATCATTACCTTTTCTGTTTGGCATTCTTAATCGATATAATGACTATGGTTGGTCTGATGATAATGGCTATTTCAAAACAGAATTAGGGCAGTGGTATAAAGATACAGCAAAAACCGACTATATGCTGCAGCTCCTTGCAGGTAGTAATACTTATGATTGTACGTATTCTAGTTTTTATCATCCACCACAGTTGTACTTCTTACAAGGAAGTAACGGTAAATTTCTGTACAGAAAAGCATTTTTACGTCGTAGTCACAGCTCAGATCAATACAGTTACCCATATGCACTACTTGGAGTAATATTTGTAAAAAACACTACAAACAGCGATAAAACACGAACGCTTCATTTTAGTGGTTCATCACGTTGGAGTTCAGGATATGAAGGAGCAGGGTTATTCGTAGGAACACCTAGTCACGTTAATACTAATAAATCGGCAATCTCAGGAATAACTTGGACAAATATTTACAACTACTCAACTAATTCTGCAGTATTTAGTAGTTCAAATAATATTACTGTGCCAGCAAATAAGACAGTAGCAATTTTATTTTACGCATCGCCATATTTTTACACATCTGATTATCACCATTACAGTTGGTTTATGAGGTGGAGTATTTATAACTTTCGGAGCAATTTTTTAACTACAGGGCTTGAGATAGATGTAGAGAGAACGCTAAGGGCTTGGCAATGTCCAGGATTATCTAACACGCATGAGATTTGGAGGTAACAAACAATGTCTATCTACATTAGATTTGAAAATGATAAACAAGTAGAAACAACAATACTTGAAAGCAAGCCAAAAGGTAAAAATTGGTATGAAGCGCCAAAAGATTTTGATTGGCAAAAAAGCTATTGTTTAACAGAAGGAGGAGAAATTGCTCAGCGGAATCAAGAAGATATTGAATTGGAGTTATTGCAAAATGCGAAATTTTCTGCACTTTCTAATCTTCGTGCTTATTATGATAACTATACTAACCAATACACAGGACATTCTCACCAGAAGTCTAAGTCGTATGCGATACAAGCGAAAGCCGCAAAAAGCATTCTAGCAGCACCAGAATCTATAGATGAAAAGGATAAAGAAATTATAGAACCTTTAGCAAAAGTCCGTGGTATTACAGTTATCGAAATGGCAAGGATAATCGAGGAAAAAGTGAAAAAAGCAGTAAAAGCGATAGTGAAATGCGAGGAGTTGGAAGACATGGCGAAGAGGAAAATTGAAGAAGCTAAAAGTGAAGTAGAGCTACAGGCTTTGCTCAATGATTTTAAACAAAGAATGCAAAAAAAAATGACAGAGCAATTTTTACATGGTGTAAATGTTATTGAGGTAACCTCAGGGGCCAAGGTAGTACGCACAGCTAAATCATCAGTGATAGGTGTAATTGGTACTGCACCTGAAGCAGATGGGCAAAAATTTCCACTGAATAAGCCAGTACTGATAGCAGGAAGCTTAAAAGAAGCGGTAAAACTTGGCAAAAAGGGGACTCTTTTTTCAGCAGTAAATGGAGTATTTTCCCAAATTGGTGCAACAGTAGTAGTTATTCGAGTTGAAGAAAGTGATCCAAAATTAAAAGAAGAAGAGACGCTGAAGAATATAATTGGCGGTGTTGATGAGGAAACCGGAGAATATCAGGGAATTGAGGCATTTCTCAGCAGTGAAAGCATAGTTCATGTTGCGCCAAGAATATTAATTGCACCTCAGTTTACTCACCAACTACCAGAAGATGGCAAAAATCCAGTGGTTGCAGCATTAATTCCTATAGCAGAAAAGCTGAGAAGCATAATAGTAGCAGATGGACCAAATACTAATGATGAAGAAGCAATAAAATGGAGAAAAAGTGTAGGCAGCTCAAGAGTTTACGTGGTTGACCCATGGATTAAGTTATTTATTGAAGGAAAAGAAGAAATCTTGCCATCGAGTCCATTTGTAGCTGGTTTAATAGCTAAGATAGACAGCGAGCAAGGCTTCTGGCACTCACCTTCAAATAAAGAAATAAACGGTATTGTTGGAACAAGCAGGCCTATTGATTTTACTCTCGGTAATACAAATTGCAGAGCAAACCACTTAAATGAAAATGAAGTAACAACGATAATTCATCAAAATGGCTATAGGCTTTGGGGAAATAGAACATGTTCAAATGACTCAAAATGGGCTTTTTTGTCAGTGAGAAGGACTGCAGATTTAATTAATGATAGTTTACTTCGAGCTCATCTCTGGGCAGTTGATCGAAATATCACCAAAACTTATATAGATGATGTAATTGAGGGGGTGAATTCTTATCTTGCAAGTTTAAAAGCACAAGGAGCAATTATTAGCGGAAAATGTTATACAACACCAGAGCTCAATACACCGGCAAATATTGCAAGCGGGAAAGTATATTTTGATTTCGAATTTACACCACCATATCCGGCTGAGCAAATAATATTCAGGTCTCATCTTGTAAATAATAGTATAATAAGTTAGGAGCAAGTAAAGTGTTACCGAAAATACTGAGAAATTTTAACGTATTTGTTGATGGTCGTGGTTATGCAGGGAAAATTGATGAAATAACCTTGCCGAAGCTTACCATAAAAACTGAAGAATACAGAGCTGGTGGTATGGATATTCCAGTAAATATTGATATGGGCATGGAAAAGCTTGAAGCAGATTTCACTTTTGCTGAATACGATACAGAGCTCTTTCGGCTATTTGGGTTGATAAATGGAAATTCAGTAGCTTTGATGCTCCGTGGTGGAATGCAAGGTAGTGGAAGTAATGATATTGAAGCAGTAATAATCAATTTAAGAGGCATTTTTAAAGAATTTGATTTTGGTAACTGGAAACCTGCTGAAAAAGCAACGCTGAAGTGTACTGTAGCTGCTCATTACTATAAACTTACCATAGGTGGCAATGAGCTGATAGAGATCGATGCTGAAAATATGATAAGAAAGATAAATGGCGTTGATCAAATGGCCTTGCTGCAAACGGTTTTAGGAATATGAAAACTTATTTGAAATTTTATTTTTTAAGGAGAAGCATATTAAAATAACTTTAAAAGTGTAAAAATATTTTATTTTTTAGGAGAATTTTATGAAAACTATAACACTAAACAACCCAATTACAGTTGATGGAATTTCTGTCTCAGAACTTACCGTTAGACGTCCAAAAGTTAGGGATTATCTTGCCATAGATCGTCTAAATGGTAGTGATTTAAGTAAAGAAGTCACTCTGACAGCGAACTTAACATCAGTGGCAAAAGAATCAATTGAGGAGTTAGATATTGCTGATTATGTTAAAGTACAAGAGGTGCTCAAGGATTTTTTTTCACCAGTTATTCAAAGAACTTGAGGTCAGAAGTATTAATGTTCAGCTCTGTTGTAGGAGGCGGAGTTGAACAAATACTTGATATGGAGATTAGTGAATTTATTTTATGGAGCAAATTAGCTAGGGAGTTCAAATGTCAGTATTATCGATAAAAATAGGTGCAGTACTTGATGGCAGTTTTAATACTGTAATAAAGGGCAGTAGTAGTCAACTTACTCATCTTGGTGAGAACATAAGAAAGCTTGACTCATCTTTAAAATCAGTATCAAAATTTAAGCAGTTGGGTAGTGATGTTTTGACTAGCAGGAGGTCGTGGAAGGGCTTTGAAGATCAAGTAAAATCTTTAGCTAAACAAATGAAAGCAATAGAGAAACCGAGCAAAACTTTAAAAGCTGAATTTGATAAAGCTAAGTTTTCTGCAACAAAAGCAAAAGAAGCATATTTGAAAAAGAGAGATGCTTTGCATTCATTTAATGAAGAAGTAAGGAAAAGTGGAAGAAATATTAAGTCATTAGTAAGTGATCAATATAAACTTGGTTCTTCTATTGAAGTGCTAAAAGGTAAGTATGGTAAGCTTGGGTCTGCAATACGTAGTCACCAAAGTTTTTTAGCAAGCAAAGCACATTTTAAGTCACAAATTATAGAGACTATTGGGCTAGGGCTAACGCTTGCAGCTCCAGTTAAAGTTGCGATTGACTTTGAAAGTGCTATGGCTGATGTTACAAAAGTGGTAGATTTTAAAAAAGGAACGGATGAAGCAACTAAATTTGCAAAGAAGTTAAAAGAGATGTCACGCACTATACCATTATCAGCCGCAGAACTGGCACAAATAGCTGCAAGTGGTGGTCAACTTGGTATCAAGAAAGAAGATCTTTTTATGTTTACAGAAACAGTGGCAAAAATGTCTACAGCATTTGATATGTCTGCAGAGCAAGCAGGTGATTCTATAGCTAAACTCTCTAACGTTTATGGCATTGATGTTAGTAAAATGGAACATGTTGGTAATGTGATCAACCACTTATCAGATAACACTGCTGCTAAAGCAAGAGATATGGTTGAAACTCTAGCAATAGTTGGTGGTACTGCAAAGCAGTTTGGTTTGGATATCGAGAAAACAAGTAGTTTAGCAAATGCTTTCATTAGCTTAGGTAAAACACCTGAAAAAGCTGCAACTGCTATAAATGCTCTACTTAGTAAACTTCAGACTGCTGAAGAACAAGGAGGGGATTTTAAAGCAGCATTAGAGCAAATGGGAATAACTGCAGAAGAAATAGTACAAAGAATAAGCGAAAACGGCGAAGAAGCATTACTCTATTTTTTTCAAACTCTAAAGAAAATGGATAACCAGGAACGTTCTACAATCCTTATGAAACTTTTCGGTCAGGAATATCAAGATGATATTGCATTATTAGCTGGAAGTTTTAATAAGTATGAGGATGCAATAAAGTTATTGGCTAATACAGAAAAGTACAAGAGCTCTCTACAAGAAGAATTCAAAAATCGTGCAGACACTACAGCTAATAAATTACGACTTCTTCGAAATGCAATAGCTGAAGTTGGTATGAACCTGGGCTCAGTGATGTTGCCTACTTTAAAATCTATAGCTGAATTTTTACAAGAAAAAACTAGATATATAGCAGAGTTTGCAGAAAAATATCCAACTTTAACCACGGCGATCATGGGTACTGTAGCATCCTTGATAAGTTTAAAAATTGTAGCAGTAGGACTAGGATACGGATTTACATTGCTAGGAAGTACGATTTTTAGTCTGAAAGCAAACCTACTTGGAGTATTTTCATTTTTATCAGCTACAGTTTTTCCTGCAGTAGTAACAGGACTAAGAGCAATAACACTCGTTAACCCTATAGGACTTTTAGTTGCTGGACTTGTTACTGGTGCAGCTCTTGTTATAGCTAACTGGCAAAAGGTGAAAGACTTTTTCTCTAGCTTGTGGAAATCACTCATTGAACCTATAGGAAAAGCTTTTTCATGGATAGGGGAAAGTGTATTTGGAAAAGTATTGGAAAATAGCCCACTGAAAGAATTTGAAAAAAGAAAAACTGAAATAAAAGCAGTCCATACTCCCATAAAGAGTAATATTCTCAACAGTGGAAATCCTGTGCTAGGTAACAGTATAATTAAAGAATTTTCAAAGAGAAATAAAAATAGCTTCAGAGTCAAAAGCCTTATTGAGGAGACAGAGAGCGATAAGATATTTGCAAGGAGTAAGTTTGAAAATAAAGAACAAAATAAAACTCAGAACATCACTAATAATTACACTATCAGCATTAAAGCAGAACCTAACCAAGATGTTCGTAGTCTTGCAGATGAAGTAATAAAAAGGATAAGAGAAAAGTCACGTGATGTTTTATTTGATACGGTAGAGACATTTTATTGATGCTATCTCTTGGTCCGTATAAGTTTGCTCCCACAAGTTTAAAGTATAGCAAAGAAAATCGTTGGAGCACGATTGAGTGTATTGAAAATATGCCACTATTACAAAATATCGGTCAAGGTGTAGAAAATATAGATTTAGAAGGAATGATTTATCTGCATAATCTCAACGGGCTAAATCAATTAAAGAGTGTGAAAGAAGCTGAAAAACCACATATTTTAGTAGATAGTTTAGGTAATATTTTAGGACAATTCGTAATTACTAGGTTAGAAGAAAAGCAGATGTATTTTTTACCTAATGGACTACCAAGAAAAGTTGAATTTAGTTTGAGTTTAAAAAGCTATAGATGACTGTATACTATGTGAGTAAAGAAAATGAGATGTTAGATCTGATTTGCTGGAAACATTACGGATTTACTGATGGAGTAGTGGAATTAGTACTAGCAGAGAACTTAGGTTTGGCAGAATACGGAAGCTTTTTGCCTGCAGGATTAAAGATAAAGCTTCCTACTATTAAGAAAATAGTACAAAAGTCAAAATTAAAGGTCTGGGAATAAATGCAGCCAGATTTTATAATAGATAAATGTGAATCAATTAAAGATAGAGTTATATCATTGCACCTTACAGATGAATCAGGAATAATAGATGATGTAGTTGAAGTGTGTGTTAATTACAGGGATGAAGACATAGATATTCCGAATGAATTGAACATAGCACTAGGTTATAAGGAATTTGGAATCTTTCCAATGGGTATATATACAGTCAACGAAGTGACTATACAGGGTCCACCTAAGACTCTACTAATCAAAGCTCATGCAACAAATTTAAGAATATCTTTGAAGGCAAAAGTATCAAAAGAATGGCGCCAAATTACCATAGAAAACTTAGTAAAAGAAATAGCCCAAAAACATGGATATGGATACAAAGTCGCTAAGGAATTTAAGAGTGTATTGATACCCCATATTAATCAGGCAGATGAAAGTGATATAAGTCTGTTAACAAAGATCGCAACAGAGCGTGAAGCAATGGCAAAATTAGCTGGTGGGTATATATTGTTTATTTCAAAGAATATGGCAAAATCAGCCACAGGAAAAGCTTTAGGAACAACGACTATTAGACCTCAAGATACAATTAACTGGAAAGTACATTTTACCGTACGTGATAAGTATAATTCAGTAGTGGCAAAGTGGCATAGCTATGAAAAGGGCGAAACTATTAAAGAAACAGTTGGTAGTAGCGAGCCAAGTTATATTATGCTGGAACTTTACTCTAATGCAGAGTCAGCGCTGAGTGCAGCAAATGCCAAGTTGAAACAATTGAAGCGTAACAATGAAGCTTTAGATATAACTATGCCTGGTAATCCTCAAATTTTTGCAGAAGCTAAACTTAATCTTATAGACTTTAACCAAGCGGTAGATGGTGAATGGATAGTTAATAGAGCGGAGCATACTTTAAATAGCTCAGGTTACCTTACTATGTTGTCAGCATCTTTGAGTAAGTAATGTTAATAAAAAATGAGTAAATGATCTATTTAATATTAAAAAGATGTTGAATATGGATAAATTGGGTCAAGATACAAAAAACAAGCTGCATTTTTGGTGGCTTATAACAGTAATAGTATGTATTATTGCTACCTATTCCTACATGAAGGCAAAGGCTGCAGATAATTATAAAACGATATTACGCATTGCTTCTCAAAATTGTAACTTAGAGACTGTAAAATTCTTAGTAGAAAATCTATTAGATATTAATGTGCAGATCCCTAAATTAACAGCACTACATTATGCTGCAGAAGAGGGATGTGCAGAGGTTGTAAAATTCCTAGTAGAAAAAGGAGTTGATATAAATGCTACGAAATATGAAAGATGGACACCTTTACATGCAGCTACATATGAAGGCAAATTGGAGATAATTAGATTTTTATTAGACAAAGGTTCAGACCCTACCATTAGAGATACAGATGGAAAAACACCAAGGAAAATTGCTGTATTAAGATCACGGCATAATAAGGACAAACCTTATGATGAAATCATTAAGCTACTTGCAGAAGCAGAGGATCGATACAAATCAATAGAAAGAAATCACTAAAGCTGTAAGTTTTCTATAATCTGTATATAAACTTCTAAAACTATCCATAACAAGTTAATATCTTCACATGAAAAAGCAAAAAATCCCAATCACAGTAATAGTAACGATAGTAATACAGACCATAGCAACAATTTGGTGGCTCGCTAAGCTTGATTTAAAAGTACAAATTCATGATCAATTTATAGAACGAAATCACGAACTAATGGAAACAGTTTATCGCCTTGAGGAGCGGGTAAAAAACCTCATTGAAGAAGTTAATGAGCTTGAGCAAAAACACAAATAAATTTCACAGTGGTAAAATACATTTTATCCGTTGATGGAGGTGGCATTAGAGGGATAATACCTGCCATTATTCTAGCAGAAATTGAATCTAGGACAAAAAAGCCAATTTCCCAGATTTTTGATTTAATGGCAGGAACCTCAACCGGTGGGATTATTGTTGCTGGACTTTGTAAAAGCAATAAACTTCAATACTCTGCCAATGATTTGGTTGAACTTTATCAAGAGTATGGAGCATATATCTTTCAATCATCATTTTGGAGAAAATCAATTGCTTCTTGGCTGAGTGGTTCTCAGTACTCATATAGAAATATGGAATTTATTCTCAACAAATACTTTGGTGAAAGTACTATGGCCGATGTTGCGAGTAATCTACTACTCACCAGTTATGACATTCACAATAGTTGTGAATTTTTCTTCAAAAGTTGGAAAGAAAAAAACATTAAGTTGAAAGATGCACTCAGAGCTACAACAGCTGCTCCAACGTACTTCACACCAAAACGTCTGAAAATTAGCCAAACAGAGAGAGTATTGATAGATGGTGGAGTGTTTGCAAATAATCCAGCGGCTTGTGCATATGCAAGTGGTAAGAGGTTATTTCCAAATGATGAGATTATACTTCTATCAATAGGCACTGGTGGAACAGATAGAAGTATAAAGTATGCTAACTCAAGGAAATTTGGCAAAATAGGGTGGATCAAGCCACTACTGAATGTGATGTTTGCCTCTGGATTGGATTGCGTTGATTATCAACTAGAACAAGTAATAGACGATAAATATATAAGAATACAATCGCAATTGAAAGTAGCATCGACTGAGATGGACAATATTACACTCAAAAATATCAAATCTCTTCAGCAAGAGGCAAATGCAATGATAGAGGACAACCAGAAATTAATAGATAAACTTTGCGATTTCATATCTTAATTTATACCAAGCAAAATTCAACTGAGCCAAAAAAGTTGGTTAGCAAATTCTGCTGGTTAAATCATTAACTAACTTTACTTATATCTTAAACACATTCAATTTTCACACTCACCCAACTCATCAGCAGTTAGGCCACTTGCTCGCACAATAATATCAATAGCAACACCTTCCTTAACTAGATCTTTTGCAATCTTGATTTTCTCTGCTTTTTTAACCTTTTCTTTACCAGTTTGCATTCCTTCAGATAAAGATCTAGCTACCGTATCCAGTAATTCTTGATCCTCAATTTTTTCGCATTTACCTATAAACCCAAAAACTGGCTCATTTTCATATTCTGTTAGTCCAAGAGCTTTAATGTTAACTGATAATGTCTTTGCTATCTTATATAATATTTCAATTGGAATGTCTGTATATCCTCGTTCATAGTCGTGTATTTCTTTAGGTGTTGAACCGATTTTATTTGCCAAGTCCTCCTGAGTGTATTCCCGTATTAATCTCTGCTCTTTTATCCTTTTCCCCACTTTGTAGAGTATAGAATCAGTACAAATTTCTTTCTCTATATCATCATATTCGTAAGTAGATAAGCGAGTCACTTGGGAAATAATATCAACTGAAACTCCTTCTTTCACTAGATTCTTTGCTACTTCTATTTTCGCTTCTTCTTGGCTAATTTTCTCGCTAATATATACAAACCTTACTAATGGATACAGCTTCTTGCGTAATTCCTGATCCTTAATTTCTCTATGTATTTTTGTTAGATAGACTATTTCTTTATCCTCATCTTCATACCAACTGTTTTCTCTTAGTACTGTTGGTCCTGGAAGTAGATCTATAACATTAACTGACAATGCTCCTGCTATTATATACGATTCTTTGATTGTAATAGCCTTGCACCCTAGTTCAAAGTTATGTATTTCCTTATGTGTTAAACCAATTTTGCTTGCTAATTTTGCCTGAGTATACCCTTGTACTATCCTACAACCTTCTATTTTTTTCCCCAGCTCGTAGCTTACTGAGCCAATATGCTCTGAATTATCATAGATAAATCCTCTAAAAGCTGTTTTTCCTACAGAAGCAAACATATATTCTATCACAAAAAAATCCACTATTGGCTAAGTTTTTATGAAATCACAAAAATTTCTCAATCATATAATTTGATAAGCCTGTCGTTTGCAAGATAATATCAACAGAAATTCCTTCTTTCACTAAATTCCTTGCAACTTCAATCTTCTTTTCCTCTCTGACCTTTTCTCTATAAACATGTATACCTTCAAATAAAGACTTGATTAGCATATCGCGTAATTCCCGACTCTCAATCTTTTTGTATTCTTCTATCAACTTTGATAGCTTTTCTTCCGCTTCACTATCCTCATCTGATTCGGGAAGTAGATCTATGATACTGATTGATAATACCTTTGCTATTTCATCTAACATTTCAAGTGAGACAGCAGCTCTCCCTTGTTCATATTCGTATATTCCTTGATTTGTTATGCCAACTTTATTCGCTAAATCTTTTTGTGTATATCCTCGTATCAATCTCCACTCTTTTATCCTTTGCCCTACTTTGTATGGAATGGGAATTTTGTTCTCCTCATACTCACCAATAGATAAGTTAGTTGTTCGAGAGATAACATGAGCAGAAACTCCTACTTTCATCAAACCCCTTGCTACTTCCATTTTTACCGCTTTTCTGCTTCTTTCCTCACTCAAACGAATAAATTTGATTAATAAATAAAATACCTCGCTTAATTCTTTATCCTTATACCCCTTTACTAAATTTAATATTTCTTCATCTTCAAAATATCTTTTTTCATTTGGTAGCATCTCTCCACAAACTAGACCTTTAACATTTACTGATAACGCTTCTGCTATAGCATATAATTTCTTAATTGGAATTTTACGACTCCCTTTTTCATATTGCAGTATTGCCCAGTACTTTACACCAACCTTCTCCGCTAAATCCTTCTGAGTATACCCTCTCTCTAACCTCCAACTTTTCACTTTTTGCCCTACTTCATAGTCTAGACTTTTTTCCATACAAAGAACCATATATAATATTTTCTACTATAGCTCAGATATAACGGTAAGAAAAAACCTCTGGAACCTTACAGTTGGCTATAGACACATTAAAGTTCTCTAAAGGTTTCTTTACTACCTGCACGTATTCTATTTACCCACGGAGACAATACTTCATTATTGCTAACCTCTTTTATAGCATACTTTTCATTCCATATGCCACATCTAGTGAAATTACCTTTCTCTACTGCTTCTTGAAGTTTCACTCCTCCAAAAAGACAATTTTTTCCTATTTCTTCTCCTCTTTCTTGTAATTTAGACCACATTTCCTTGTTTTCTACTCTGACTTGTACTTGATCATATTTTTTTACATCGTGGTACAATATAATATTTAGCTTACCAATGCTTGTAGGAAATTCTAATATAATAGAGCTTTCATCTGACATATCGATATAGTTTCTTATACCTCCCTTCTCACTTTTAACCTCAACTGCATCATTGCCAATTTTTAAAATATTACTTCCTAATTCTCTCAGTATTTTGGCTACCTCTACCTTGCTATCCCCAGAAAATTCTATATACGATGTTGTATTATCTATCTCAATATCTATTAATTCTCCTTCTTGCACAGCACTTTCTCCAGCTTTCTCTAGTTCTTCTAGTCTCTCATCTATCTGTGGCTGAACTTCTGGTTGTAGCTCATTATAGATTTCACCTATCAATTTATTCTCCAATAAAGTATCATGAAACTCTGCACCGTTTAGCATTAGTTTACGTATTAGCTTTTTACGATCAGCCTTATCAAATTTATGAAAATGTGTACCCAATATTACATACTCAGCAAAGCTCCATTCCCCATCATTACATGCATTTAGCCTTCCTCCAGATGCTAGTACTTTGTCTATAACTTTGTGCAATTCATTTACATTCTTTGCCTCTACCACTTCACTTTTAAACCAGCTCAAAGTTTCACTTTCACCTTCACTCGGCTTTATTTTTTTCAAAGCTGAAGCAAATGGATTTTTATCTTCTTGATCACTTACAGGTTTTGTGCCATAAACATAGTCAAATCCTTTCCCATAGTTGATTTGGTTTTCGCGAACTTCTCTACCAGGGAAAGGTGCTATTTCTTCAGGCTTTTTAGCCTTATTAATTTTGCTTACAAAGGTGGATTGCTCCTTAGTACGACCAATTCCTATAATCGCATTTAACATCTCACCTTTTGATAATCTATCAAGATCAACGTTTAATTCGTAAACACCCCCTTCTTGATCATCAAAAGGTACAATTATTTTATTAACCATATTAGCCTCCGCTATTAAATATACTTTACTAAGTCTACAACCGACTTTATTACTTTATTATTAATTCAATATATACTTTTTCATTAATTATAAACAAGAATTAATGTGCTTGCAAATACTTTCTTCATTCAACTAGTTAAATAACTCATGAAAATCTTCAAACATCTGCTTTATAACAGTCCTTGCTCTTTAAAGCTAAAATACCCAACACTCGTGATGATAATGTGATCCAGTAACCTAATCCCTATAGTCTGACAAGCTTTAGCCAAGTCTTTAGTTACAGCTTCATCCTCATCAGATGGCTTTAACCTTCCTTCTGGGTGGTTATGCGATATTATTATTGACGTCGCTTTTCTTATTAATGCCTTTCTTGTTACTTCTCTTATGTAAAAAGGTACCTTATCCACTGTACCAGTGAACACTTCTTCCCCCTTTAAACGGCACTTTTGATCAAAATATATTATTTTCATCTTTTCCTCCTCTGAATAGCCAATACTCACCCTTAAATATTTTACTATGGTTTCCAAGTTATCCATTACAGGTCCTTTCTTTAACTCTTCTCTTGGTACTCTCTTTGCAGCTTCCTTTAGGCACAAAATTACTGCTACTGTAGAGTCAGTTATCCCTTCTATAGTTTTCAAGTCATCTATTTCCTGGCCTAAAACTCCTCCTATTCCAAAATTATCTATTAGCTTTCTAGCAATAATTCGAGCTTCTTCCCTGTCATGCACTGCACTTAGAAACGTTTCTATTACTTCACGATCAAGTAGTGCTTTACCGTTGCTTTCTAATGCTCTGAATTCTATTTCTTCTCTACGATCTTTCTTATTATTCATAAAAATTACCCTTCACTAATAACAAAATGTTTTTATATATTTACTGCTGTTTTTTGTCAGCATTGGCATAAGGCCATAGCTTTTGAGTGAAGTCAAATCAATTTTTCAATCTTTTTTACTTATTTTTTCATCAAAAAGTAAAGATATTAATAGATACTGATTTTTTATTTTAAATTTGTTGAATTTCGTCTAAAGAGATGCCCACTGTTTTTAAAATAATATTGATAGAAATTCCTTCCTTAACTAAATTCTTTGCAATTTTCATCTTTTCTACTCTCTTCACTTTCTCTTTGCAAACTTGTATGCTTTCAAACAGAGATTTTATGAGTACATGACGTAATTCTTGGCTTTTAATCTTTTTGTATTCTTCTATTAACCTTGATAGTTCCACTTCACTATTCTCATTTTCTCTTGTTTCTGGAAGCAGATCTGTAATATTAATTAATAGCATCTTTGCTATTTCATCTAACATTTCAAGTGAAACAGCAGCTCGTCCTTGTTCATATTCATATATTCTTTGATTTATTATGCCCACTTTACTTGCTAAATCTTCCTGAGTGTATCCTCTTCTCAACCTCCATTCTTTTACTCTTTGACCTACTTTATACGGAATGGAAATTTTTTTCTCATCATTATCATATTCATCAACAGATAAATTGGTTGTTCGAGAGATAACATGAGCAGAAACTCCTTCCTTAACCAAACCCTTTGCTACTTCTATTTTTACCGCCTTTCCACTTTCTTCCTCACTAATACGGATGAATTTAGTTAATAAATAAAACGTTTCACGTAATTCTTGATCCTTAATCTCTCTATGTCTTCTTACTAGATTTAATACCTCTTCTCCCTCATACCTTCCCTCATTTGATACTTCTTGTACGCAAGCTAGATCTCTAGCAGTTGTTGATAATGCTTCTGCTAATTCATATAACTTCTTAATTGAAATTCTGCGTGTTCCTTTTTCGTATTGAAGTATTACCTGATATGTTGTTCCGATTTTTTTTGCTAAATCTTTTTGAGTATATCCCTTTGCTAATCTACGATTTCTTACTTCCTGTCCTATTACTTTGTAATCTAAAAAATTAGAGCATTTATTCTCTTTTTTCACATTTTATACTCCATAACCAGAAGAGCTGTTACGTATACTTAATTGGGAACCTTTTTGACAAACTGAACTCATCTCCTTTCAAACAATTTTTCTATATCACTTAGTTTCATTTCTATATACGTTGGTCTTTCATGACCAGGATATGGAGTTTTCTCAATTTGTCTTAGTATCTCATTCATCTCTTCCAATTTCATTTTTCTTCCTGCTCCATGGCAAGCGATTGTGGCTGATATTTTATTCACCTTATCCTCTATTGGCAACGTATCTTCCATTTCCATTAACTTATCTACTATATCAACTAGCATCTCTTTTATATCTATTGTTCCCAAGATTGCAGGTATTTCTTTTATCGTTACTTTATCTTCTGATTGTATTTCAATATCAAAACCCATTTCAAAAAGCTCATCTTTATAAGTTTTAACCATCCCCATTCCAGCTTGGTTTTTAATTTCAACTGTTTCAGGAAGAAGTTTTTGTCTTTTTATGCTTGATTTTTGCTTTAAGCACTCGTATATCAACCTCTCATAGGCTGCATGTTGATCTACTATAATCAGCCTATCTCCAGCCTCAGCAATAATGTAAGTATTGTGGACCTGACAACGTGCATATCCTAGGGGATGATCCTCTACCAAATCAATTTGCTTCCTTTCTAAAACCATCGTTCCCTTTTGGGCTGGGGATTCTCCATACTTAAAAGTTTCTGGTAAGCTTTGCCTTCTTTCATCTGGTGCATTGAATTCTTTCATTAGACGATTTTCTAAAAGACTTGGTCTCTTTTCATAAAACTCTTTTTGATCTTTTTTCTCTTGACTATCAACCTGCTCTTGGCTTTTACTATCATTAAAAATTAGCTCCTCTTCAATACCTTGATCACCCGCTGCAAATCTCGTTGATAGTGTTTTTATTATCCCTCTTCTCACTATTTCATATATTAGCCTTTTATTCTGAAATCTTACTTCCGATTTATTTGGATGCACATTTACATCTACTTGGTCATATGGTACTTCTAAATGCAACACTGCAAAAGGATACCTATTGTTTGGAATAAAATCGTGATACGCATATCTAATTGCACCAACAAGTAGATTGTCTTTTATTGGCCTTCCATTAACAAACGTATAAATCTGAGTTGAGTTGCCACGATTGACATTAGGTTTACAGATGTGTCCCTTAAGTTTGATGCCTTCTTCTTCCTCTTTAACTTCCAGTGAATTGCTTTGAAATTCTTCTTCTATTTCACATAATCTGTTGAACAGCGAAGTTTGCTTAACATATTTTAAGAGCTTTTTATTACCAGAAGTGAGAGTAAACCCAATACTATAATTAATCATCGCTAAGTTATTCACAATATCAACAATACTTTGTGTTTCTGCCCTTTCGGTTTTTAGAAACTTTAGTCTATTTGGTGTAGCAAAAAATAAGTCACGAACTTCAATATATGTACCTTGTAACAAAGAACAAGGGGTAATCTCTCTTATTTTTTCTCCTCCCTCATACCTTATAGACCATGCTTCCTTTGCTCCACTTGCCTTAGACGATAATTTCATTCTGCTTACTGCTGCAATTGAAGGTAAAGCTTCTCCCCTAAACCCAAGGTGCTTGATTTCTATTAACTCACTATCGCTTAATTTTGAAGTGGCATGCCTCATAAATGCTAGTTCTAAGTCGTCCTTTTCTATTCCATTTCCATCATCTGTCACAGTTATAAGGTTACGTCCACCACTTTCTATTTTGATCTCTATCTCTGAACTTCCAGCATCTATTGCATTTTCTACTAATTCCTTTACTACACTCGCTGGCCTTTCTATTACCTCTCCCGCTGCTATACGATTTATAGTTTTTGTGTCTAAAAGAATTATTGCCATATTTTCAACTCTCAGTCTGATCAGTTTAATATCAATTAAAATCAGATTGTCTATTAAATTCTATTCTAAGCCCTTTCATGAAGATCATTAGAATTATGTATAATTATTAATGCTTTTTAAGTGGATTTCCTATTGTTCTTTCTAAGTTCCTTGGTGCACGTAACGATTATTCTTTAAAAAGAATATTGGCTACTGAGAAGAATGAAGACATCTTCATCAGAAAAAAAAGGGGCAAAAACAGAGAAAATTGACGTAGCTACTTAAGGCAGGTGTCTCTATTGCAGCTGAGACAACTGATCTACTCATGATCAAATGAAGAAGTTATAAGCATACAGATTGGATTACAGTATCTTTTTTAAGAAGAAGATTTATCTTGCTTAAAAACTTGTAGATACTATACTTTACATAAATTCTTCATGCGAGGCCTTTATGTTTACTAATAGAATATCTAATAATCTGGATCAGCTGCAATTTTTTGTAGAGTTTTTAAATGAAAATTATGAAATTCAGAAACATCTTAGTCTTACACCACTACATTTAGCAGCAGGAAATGGTCAGTTGGATTTAGTCAACACTTTATTAGGAGAAGGTTTAGATATTAATTCAGAGATTAAGTACGATGGCTTTACGCCACTGTATTTTTCAATTGCAAAAAATCGCTTAGAGATGGTTAACTTTCTTATTGCTCATGGAGCAGATGTAAACCATAAGACCATTCTAGGCTTTACACCTTTAAGTTTTGCATCCCAGCAAGGATATTTAGATATAGTCAACACCTTGATTGCAAATGGAGCAGATCTTAGTACTAAAACAGATAAACTTAATACACCTTTACACCTAGCAGCAGAGAATGGTCATCTAGATATAGTAAATGTTTTTATTGAAAAGGGATTAGATGTTAATGCTGTAAATAATGATCGAGCAAGACCTTTGCATTCTGCAGTACAAAATGGTAACCTCGAAGTAGTTAAAGCTCTTATTTCACAAGGGTCTAATATTAACGCTGGATCTTCAGGCATAGGTAATCATAAAGTTGATGCAAACATTACACCCTTACATCTGGGAACACAAACTGGTAGGTTAGATATAGTTAAAGTTCTGCTTGAAGCGGGAGCAAACGTTAATGCAAAAACAGATGATAAGATTACACCTCTACATTTAGCGTCTCAAAATGGCTTTTTAGAGTTAGTAGACATTTTACTAAAAGCAAAATCTAATGTTAATGCTAAGGATTATGAGAATCTTACACCTCTACATTTAGCAGCAGAACGTAATCACTTTGGAGTAGTTAAGTCTCTTCTTCTCGTAAGGGGAATTGATGTTAATGCTAAGGACCACGATAATTCCACAGCTTTACATATAGGATCTCAGAATGGTCACTTAGAAGTAGTGAAGCTACTAATAGAGAAAAAAGCCAATGTTAATGCTAAAAAAAACGAAGGTTTTACACCTTTGCATCTAGCAATTCAGCAAAGTCATTTCGAGGTGAGTGATTTTTTAATTAAAAATGGAGCAAACATTAACACCGTGGATGATCAGAATTGGACTCCTTTACATAATGCAGCATATAATGGTTTTTCTTTAAAAATAGTAGAGAGCTTAATTGCAAAAGGAGCAAATATAAATGCAAAGATGGATGATGGTAGAAGAGCTCTACATTTGGCAGCAGAACATAATCACTTGGAAATAATGAATTTCTTGATTGAAAATGGAGCAGATATTAATGCTCTAGATAACAGAAGTTGGACTCCTCTACATTGTGCAGCATATGATGGTAATTTAGAAGTTGCTAAATCTTTGCTTGATAAAGGAGCAGACATTAATGCTAAAACAGTTAAAAGTACTACACCTCTACACTTTGCAGTAGACCATGATCATTTAGAGGTGGTTGAATTGCTCTTAGAAAAGGAAGCAGATATTAATGCTTTAGATCACACAAATTGGACTCCTTTACATTTTGCAGCAGAAAAAGGTTATGATCAGATAGCAACCGTTCTATTGAAACATGGTGCTGATGTAAATGTAAAAGAAAATCAAAATAAAGGCACAGCCCTACATCTTGCAGCTCAATATGGTCATCCTAAGGTAGTTAAAACTCTTATTATAAATGGAGCGGATGTTAATGCAAAAATGGATAAAAATGCTACGCCTTTACACTTAGGGGCACAAATTGGTAATTTAGATATAGTTAGGTCTCTACTTATGAGCGGAGCATACTTTAATGCTAGAGCTGAAGGAGGTAGATATGTTTTACCATTACACTTTGCGGAAAGAAGAGGAAACCCAGAAGTAATAAAATTACTAAAATTGGTTGAGAAGTTATTTAAGGCTATAGAAGATAATAATTATTTAGGAATTGAGAGTTCCATTAGAGATGGAGCAATCATTGATTCGAAGAACGTGGATGGAAGAACGCCATTACATTATGCTGTTAATAATGGGCACATAAAAGTTGTAAATATCTTGCTAGCAAATGGAGCTGATGCTACTAAAGTTACTAACAAGGGTAATACACCATTACACACTGCTGCTTCCAAAGGTCATAAAGAAATTATTGAAGCTTTGTTACAACGTGTAAGCCACAATAAATTGAGTGATTTTATTAATGCTAAAACTACTTCTAGTGGTACTACATCACTTCATGTTGCAGCTAAAGGTGGCTCCTTGGAAGTTGTAAAATCTTTATTAAAACATGGTGCAATTTATAACATCAAGAATAAAGAAGGTAAAGCACCACTTGATCTTTCTCGAGACCAGAATATTACTAACCTATTGAAATTAGTAGAAGAGCTATTTGAAAATGCAAAAAATGGTAATGTTGAAATTATCAGTAAGCTGAGAGCAATAAAACCCGATGAGCGCGTAGCTGTAACAAATGCTCGTGATGATCAAGGCAAGTCATTAGTCCAGGTTGCAGTAATCAATAAACACTCAAACCTTGCAAGTAGATTATTAGAAATATTAAAAAGTCCAGATCAGAGTTTACAAGATGTCAGCGTAGAAAAT
>NZ_JAPQLN010000082.1:0-26578 GCF_028981745.1 Wolbachia endosymbiont of Drosophila tristis
TCAAAAAATGCCAATACTCGACAGAGATAGTAAAAGACTAGCTAACTCGGGGATTCTTTGTCTTTTTTTCTGCTTAGTAAATTTCTTAAAAGTTTGCAGCGTAAGTTAGTTGCAATTAAAAGCAGCTTAATCTTGCTTTTCAAGCGTTTAAAACATAAAAAACGCCAATATTTTAAAGCGGATAATAACCCCAGGGCTTCTTTTGCCTTTTTTTTCATTTGGTAAATTTCTTAATGTTTATAGCTAAACGACAATCGTCATCCCGCTACGTGTTAGCGGGATCTATGTTAAGGTATAGTAGGGGATCTATGTTAAGAGATACCGCGAATGAATCGCGGTATGACGGTCTGCGGCGGTATGACGGTTCGTGGCGGTATGACGGTTAAGCAATTCGTCATCCCGCTGCTTGTTAGCGGCTAAGAGATACCGCGGCGGTATGACGTAGGACTGCTGTCATTCAAGTAGCTGAAACTGGAATGACACGTCATAAAGGAACCAGTGTCAGCTACTTGGATGATACCTTTTTTCTACTTAGTTTGGGTTATGCAAGAAGTCTATTTACTTCTTAACTTGACGCACATGATGTCTTGCAGCATCATCTACTGTCTCTAAATAAATCATTGCTAGACATATACCACTGTGTACTTCTACGGATACCTTATTGCCTAAACTTCGATTAAAGCAAGAATTTTTTCCCGGAAAAGCAAGATTACTAAGGTGCAGTTCCCATTTTAATCCTTTAGTTGATATTTGAGCTCTCGGTATACCAAGTAAAGATATTTTAGTATTTTTTGGCAAAGAAAAAAAATGGGTAATACCTTTTTGTAAAGTGTAACCTACCATGGGAGGTGAAGGTGTGTAAAAGATACTGCCCGTACTTAGAAAAATGTTAATATTCTGTAGTATGTGATCAATTGCTCCTCCAGTAATACCCGTTACTATTGATGGCAATAACTTTACTGTTTTTAAGTGAGCCATTGCTTTAGAAAAGTCGCAATAATCTTGATCAGGTAGATATATCGTATTCAAATTAGCACGTAAATCCAGATTTACGCTATCCAAATCTCCTACTACAAGATCAGGTTTTACGCCAATTGATAGAAGCTTGTTTGCTCCTCCATCTACAGCAATAATAGGTATATCTCGTTTAAAAAACGATGAGCTCGGTATTTTTCCATTTAGCACTACAATAGAACGATATTGTTGTTGTGTACTGCAGTGCAGCACATGATCATGGTGCAGGTTTTGCATCGTAGTAACATTTTTGAATAATTGATATTATGCTAATCACTAATCCAGCAATATTGCTAAGCACCACAAAAATTGAGCTCTGGTAAAGACCATAGCCAATCCAAGACAATGAACAAATAAGATAGTTTACTAACATTAACATCGATACATCACGAGTAACTTTAGTGATATATGCTTTATATACTTGAGGTGATAATCCAATTAGAGATGCAATTAACGCAATGAAGCCGAAGCATTCTTCAATATTTATATACATACATTTTCCTACGCTTGCTTTAACAATATCAGGTTCAAAGGGTTGTACTTTATGTACTCTCAGCTTTTCTAGAGCACCCCTAATGCGTGTAATTTATAACATCATTTAGTCTATTAATCAAGAAATTAATAGTGACTTGCATTTATGAAACCCAATCGGCTTCTATGCTAATTATTATCTAAACTAATCGTCGGTTGTGCATCTTGCTCAGAGATTAGGGCAACCAACAAATTATTTATCAATTGAACCTTTTGCTTGCCATCTAATTGTAAGCTTTTGTTTTTTTCAAAATGAGCTATTACTTCCTCGACAATTCCTATTGCATTTTGCACTATATGCCTTCTTGCCGAAGTGATAGCATGTGCTTGTTGACGCCTTAACATTGCTTGTGCAATCTCGGACGAATACGCCAAATGCGATATTCTTGCTTCTGTAATCTCAATTCCTGCAATATCTAATCTTTGTTGTAACATTGACCGCAATTCATCTGAAATTTTATCAGAATTTTTACGTAAAGATTCCTCATTGCTCTCGCTGTCATACGGATAATTGCTCCCCAATTCTCTAATTACCGAGTCACTTTGTACAAAAACAAATTCGTGATAGTTGTTAACATTATAATACGCCTTTGCAGGACTGCTCACTCTCCAAACAATTACTGCAGAAATCTCTATTGGACTTCCATTTGCATCATTAACTTTTATTTTTTCTGTGTTAATATTCTGAAATTTTAGGGAAACTATATATTTGCTTGAAAAGGGAAGCGTTACACATATTCCAGACTTAAAATAAGTTCCAATATAATGACCAAAAAATTCTATCACTCTTGCTTCATTAGGGTCATTAATAAAAAATCCTTGAAGAAAAGTCAAAATTGAAACGGCAGCAACTCCAAGTGCAATTGTGCTGTCATATGCCAAAAAAAGCAGCGATAAAATTAATCCTAGCGCTATTAGTACAGGAAAAGCCCGAATTTGACTCAAATTTCTATCGTTTATCGTATTCTTATCCATATTGTCTTTAAACTTCTTTTTCACTTGAACTCTCTCTGTTGATCGTTTTATTTATCTTATTTACAAATAGTTTAAACTCTCTTAATTCATGATCAGGCAATTTTACTTCAGTTTTATGTGCTATCGTAAGCGGATCGATGTGTTTGCCGTTATATATAACTTCGTAATGTAAATGAGGGCCTGTTGCAACACCAGTGCTACCAACATAGGCGATGACCTGCCCCTGCTTTACTTTAGAGCCTAACTTTATATCGCCACTAAATCTACTTATATGCGCGTAACAGGTTGAATATTCATTTTTGTGTTTTATTTTGATGTAATTTCCATAGCCACCATTCTTTCCTATATATTCTATCACACCCTCTGCAGCAGCGTATATGGGAGTGCCAAGTTTAGCTGCATAATCCACTCCTTTGTGAAAAGCAATTTTACCGCGAACAGGATGCTTTCTATTGCCAAATTTTGAGGATATGCGATAATCTCCATTTAAAGGATTTGCAAAAATTTCGCCATTTTTTAAGCTTATTCCTTCTTTATTAAAATACCTTTCTTTGCCGTCTTGCGATTTATAATGATATAAACTAATAGCTTTCTTGTTTATTATCAGTGAAGCATATAAAATTTTTTCTTCAGTCTTCTGATTATTAGGCAATCTCTCAAAAAGAACCTCCAATTTACTCTTCGGCACAATGTCTTTTTTAAAATCAACACCGAAATCTTTATATATGTTGATCAATTTCACCACTGTATTTGGCGCCAACCCTTCCGTGGCAAAAAAGGAAGATTTTATGGTACTGGATATGAATAACAACTTTCTATCACTTTCTGTCGTCAAAGTAGCTTTTTTTTTTCTGATTCCATGCTGGAATGGCTGTGCAAGATCTGTTGATGTTTCAGCGGTATATAACGGTAAGATAAAGAGCAGCATAAATACAATCAGCTTCATCATTTAAACAGCATCAACAAAAGTAAAATTACCTTCCACATACTGTACATCATCATTATCTTCTAATTCTTCAACCAATGCAGATAATTTATCAATCAACTCTTTATCGCTAATTTCAATCAGATCTTTTGGCTGCCATGAAAGACGAGCAAGTTCTGGTTCTCCGAATTTTGCATAAAAGGCATCGCGTACTTTACCAAAATCTTTTATTTCACAAGTTATAACGTGTAATCCTTCTTTGTCATTTTCCTCAACATTCAATACTTCTAATTCGATTCCATGACTGAATAAATCATCAAAATTCACACCCTCTGCTTTATAGACGATTAAGCCTACATGATCGAAAAGGTAACTAACACTTCCTGTTTCTCCCAAGTTTCCACCCTTGCGAGAAAATATATAACGTACCTCAGAAGCAGTTCGGTTGCGATTATTAGTCAAAACATGGACAATGAGTGCAGTGCCAGAAGGCCCATGACCTTCATATTGGATTTCCTCGTAATTTTCTCCAGCAACGTTACCAGTTGCATTTTTTATTGCTGTTTCTATTTTATCTTTTGGTAGATTTTCCTTGCGTGCAGCAAATATAGCAGAGCGAAGGCGCGGGTTGAGTTCGGGATCGGGCAGCCCTTGCTTTGCAGCAACTGTTATTTCTCTGATCAGCTTCGTAAATTTTTGAGAGCGCTTTGCATCCTGAGCGCCTTTCCGATGTTTTATATTTGAAAATTGTGAATGACCAGCCATATTCAAATAGTTAAAAACCTAATTATATATCAAAGCATAGAAAAAGCTAAAGCAAATTTTCAAGCCTCTGGCTTGGCATCTTGCAGGTTTTCTGCTAATAACATACTTTCATACTGCTCAGCTTCTAAGTCAAGGCCAAGAGCTGAATGGGCTGCTATTAAATGGTTAATAGACTTAGAAAAATATTTAGAATCCTTATAGCTTGCCATATTCTGGAAACGCTTAATTGCTGCTAAATATTCACCACGCCTCAGGTAAAATTTACCGATAGAATACTCTTTTGTTGATATATGTTCTGTGATTAATTTTGCTCTTTCCTTTATCTCGTCTACATATTCGCTGCCTGGAAAGAGATTAATGTACTCAGTGGCTAGCTCTAAAGTTTTATATGCAGTTTGCTGTCCAAGTTGCACTTTATTAATTTGCATGTAATAAGATAATACTCTTAAGTAGTATACATATGGTAAATCTTCACCATTTGAATAAACATATATATAATCAGCCATATCACTTGTAGCACTGCTATAGTTACCCATATTATAGTGAGAGACCCCAGATAATAATTTTGCTTTCATTGCCCAATAAGAAAAAGGATACAAATCCTCTATCTTATGAAATGCCCTAATAGCTTGTTTATATTTTTTCTGGTCAAAAAGTTCAACTGCTTCTTCATATAGTTCAGTTTCAGTTTTTTCAAGATCATCCGCATACGATTGTGTAAAGGAGCAAATTAGGAAAATAAAGCACGTGATTAAAGTCTTATACATAAGATTTTTTTCGATCAAAATAAAGTATAGACCTAAATATTACTTAAATAAATAAATTTCTTAGGCAATAGCCGGTCCTTCTTCTTTATAACTACGGTCAGAACTACCTGCATTTCTTGATTCACCTCGTCCTTCCACTTTTGGATCTTTCAGCGTCTTACTGTAGGAATGTATAGTTAAGACCTGTACAGCCATAAAAATTGCAATACCTACCAAGCCTAAAGTAGGTCCAACAGCAGGATTTAAGGACGATGCTAATGCTATTAACATTATCCTTCTTATTAAAAATACAGAAGAACCAGCAAGCGCCAATCCGGCTACAGATATATTGCTAGTTTTCTTGCTAGATTTCTCATCAAGATCAGACTTTTCTGTTTCCTTTTTCTTATTTTTTTCATGCTTATCAATATAAGAAACAAGAGTTGCAAGAAAAGCAATTGCATTGGCAAGAAATAAAATTGCATCCTCTGCTGCTTCAAGTGAAGATGTTTCACCCATTATCATACCTACAATAACCAGTGCAGTTGTTATAGCCTCAATATAGATCAAACACTGACCTATATCAGAAATATTGTGCTCTTTTTCCTTTACTTCCTCTCCATTTTCAATAATCTCCAACTCTCGTTCTTTTTGTGCTATCTTCCTATTATTGTAAATTAAATATAGCGTACAAATAAGAGATAAGACTGTAAAAGGTAATATAGTGTGGCTTAGCGCGCCACTTATCACGCCAAGTAATACCTGATCGCTATATGTTTTTTCCAGTTCAATCGCCATCAGCAATGTAAATGGGACCATTGTTGCCAATGATGCACATTTTCTATATAGCTCTCTTTTTTTTAGTGCTAATAGTTCTTGTTCTAGCCTTTCTCTTTTGACTTCTTTATCAACTGTTGGCCAAAAATCCCAAAAAAACTCTTCTAATGGTTCAAAATCTCTTTTTTTCTTATTCTTTCCTGGAACCTTTTTAGTAGAAGAAAATTTGCCACTAGGTATTTTCATAATATTAACCTAATTAGTAGTAAGTTAATACAATTATACACCTTTTTGCTTTCTGAGTCAATATCACTAAGATATTAACTACTCTTGTCTATTAACTATTTCCTAGGAGATTTAATCAATCTATTTGATGCCGGCTAGGATATAATTATAGCCTGACCACATAGTTATAATAGCTGCAACCCATAAACAAATCGCACCTGTATATTGAATCATATAATAATCGTTCATTATTAGCGCTACTACAGCAACCATCTGCAAAAATGTTTTAATTTTTCCAGCTTTGCTTACAGGCAGACTAACATTTGTAGCTATCAGAAACTCCCGTAAACCCGAGACTAATATCTCCCGACAGATGATGATAATCGATGGTACTATTGTAAAATCATTTATCTTATGCTTATAAACTAGCATAATTATCGTTGAAACCACTATTAATTTGTCAGCAATTGGATCAAATAGCTTGCCAAACTTTGATTGGACTTTCCACGCACGCGCCAGGTAACCATCAAAAAAATCCGTAATGCACGCAAACACAAAGATTGATATTGTTATCAGGCCTGCATATTTATTTTCTATATAAAAACTTAATATTATTGCTGGTATTGCAAGTGCACGAGAAATTGTAAGCAAATTAGGCACGTTTTTTTTAAGCATGTAATATCATCTTACGTAATAGGTAAACTTATACAGAAGTACAACAGAGTTCACAAGTTAATAGTTTACAATTGAACATTTATAAAAACTCCATATACTTAAAAAATACAAGCTTAAAATATAAGGATGTAATGATGAACGATGATTTAGATAGTACCACAAAACAAGAAGCGCTTAAGTATCACAGCAGAGGTGGTAACCCTGGTAAAATTTCAATCATGCCAACAAAACCTTTATCTACCCAGTATGATTTGTCACTTGCTTATTCCCCTGGTGTTGCAGCTCCGTGCCTTGAAATAGCTAAAAATCCTGAGGTTGTTTATGATTATACAGCAAAAAGCAACTGTGTTGCTGTCATTTCAAATGGCACTGCAGTGCTTGGACTTGGTAATATCGGTCCTCTTGCTGCAAAACCTGTCATGGAAGGCAAAGCTGTTTTATTTAAGCGTTTTGCTGATATTGATGCAGTTGATATAGAAGTTGGTACAGAAAATATAGAAGATTTCATCAATGCAGTAAGGTATCTTGGGCCAAGTTGGGGGGGGATAAATTTAGAAGATATAAGATCTCCCGATTGTTTTATAATAGAGAAACGCCTGAATGAACTGATGGATATTCCAGTGTTCCATGATGACCAGCATGGAACTGCAGTGGTTGTTGCAGCTGGCATAGAAAATGCTCTTGATATTGTTGAAAAGAAATTAGAGGACGTTAAGATCATTATGAATGGTGCTGGAGCAGCCGGTATTGCATGTTTAGAAATACTAAAGTCCATGGGCGCTAAAAATATAGTGCTGTGTGATAAGCAAGGAGTAATATACAAAGGTAGAAACGAGGATATGAATGAGTGGAAGGAAAAGTATGCAATTGATACTTCCGAACGTTCTCTACTTGATACAATAAAAGGCGCTGATGTATTCATCGGACTATCTGCAAAAGATGTGTTAAATGAAGAGATGTTAAAGAGTATGGGCAAAGACCCGATTATTTTTGCTCTTGCCAATCCCGATCCAGAAGTAAGGCCTGAGTTTGCAAAATCTGTGAGGCCAGATGCAATCATTGCAACTGGTAGGTCAGATTACAACAACCAAGTCAACAACGTAATGGGTTTTCCTTATATATTTAGAGGGGCACTTGATGTACATGCAACAACAATAAATGATGAAATGAAAATTGCAGCTGCAGATGCAATAGCAAAGCTTGCCCGTGAGCCAGTACCAGGTGAGATATCTGCAGTCTATGGCGGTCGTAAAATGGGCTATGGACGTGAATATATAATACCTACTCCATTTGACCCAAGATTAATTTCTATAGTAGCTCCTGCTGTTGCAAAAGCCGCAGTTGATTCAGGTGTTGCAAGAAAGGCAATACAAGATTGGAGTAAATATGAAAATCAATTAAAATCTCGTCTTTCTAATGTTCTCAGCACGCTGAATTTACTATCTTCACATATGTAATTTATTGGATAAAGTTAAAAGTGATAAACCAACCCAAACTCTAAGCCATATATGCCAAACCTATTGGTAATGGTTGCAGTTGTTGATTCAACACGTGCAGTTTCATCAACTTTACTTCCTCCACCGGCAGGAATATATCCTTCACCAGCTAGTATCTTTATTCCTGGTACAATATCTTTAAATTGGTTATCAAGGATACCAAAATAGCGTAAACCAGCAAATGCTTGAGTTTGTGCTGTAAGTTGGTGATTGATACCAAGTTTTGCTTGGTAAGCCAAGGCATATCTGGTTTTTCCTAGAAATTTAACCCTAGTTACACCTGCACCAATACCAACATATGGGGTGAATGGCATTTTTGCTATATTAAAATCACGATATACATTGACCATTCCAGCTAAGTTATTAAAACCTTCATTTTTCATCTTAAATGCAGCTCTGAACTCTGCTTCAACACTACAATTTTCTTGAATGTGAATATCAACCTTTCCACTTCTCCAAGGTGAATTGCATTCCGCTCCAGTAGACGCATCATTGTGACGACGAAGTTCAATATATCTTGCTTTTTTCTTATCTGAATAATCTTCATCATATAAGTTAGTCTGAGAATATAAGCCTTCAAACTCAACTCTCATATTTTTGAATAAATACCCTATTGCAGCACTACCGGCAAACCCTGGAACATATTTAGGACTGTATCCAGCTTCAATTCGCTCCTTCTTATTAAAACTAAAAACCCCCTCTGTTATATTGTCACCTGCATCTTCTTTTCCTTCTAGAGAACCTATTGCATTGAAGAATGCTCCAAAATAGTTAGCTTTGATGTGAACATTCTCTAAGTTATTTATTTTATCATCGTAAGATAAGCACCTAAATGAAAAAGTTAGCAAAACCAATAGATATGTGAATTTAAATCTTTCGCCCACCACAAAGCCTCCCTGCATAATTTGTCATTCCATTATTATAGTATGCTTCTATTTTTTATGATAGCAACTTTTTATTGCGCTCAATCGTTTTAGATTTATAATGAAAGTATTGTAATTTAAAGCAAATCAATGACTATTGCAATTCACGAATTAGAGAGGATCATCAAACAATCGTTCCCCGACGCTGATATAAAGATTCATGATCTTGCTGGAGATGATGACCATTATCATTTAAAAATAAACTCCAAGTGTTTTCTTGGAAAGACAAAAATAGAACAGCATAAAATGGTATATAAAGCTCTGGAAGGTCAGTCTATACACGCCTTGCAACTGGAAACTAATACTTAAAAATAAGGTGAATTTATGAGCAATTTTGAACAAATAAAAAAAGATATAACAGAAAATGATGTGGTATTGTATATGAAAGGCACTTCTGATTTTCCTCAATGCGGATTCTCTGGACTCGTCGTGTCAATCCTAAAAAAATTGAACGTGAAGTTTAAGTATATTAACGTGTTGGAGAATGATGAAATACGTGAATCTATAAAAAAGTTTTCTGATTGGCCAACAATTCCACAATTATATATAAAGGAAGAGTTTATTGGTGGTTGCGACATCACTCGCGAGATGTACGAAAAAGGCGAACTGCAAAGTTTATTGAAGGAAAAAAAATTATTGCGGAATAAGTACCAAGAAACCAGTGCCCAGACGCTGGATAACGTAGTATAGCTATGAAAAAGGATCTTATGTCTTAAACCGTATCCGTTCAGGGGAGCGGCAAAATAAGGTAGACAAAGCAAGATAATAATGTTGATGTTAACACTATTGTCAAGTTTACTGGCCTTTCTATTAGTGAGATTGAAGAATTAAGTGTGAGCGGTTACAAATAATTTACCATTTCTTCTGGTTTCACTATCCTTTCAAACTCTTCCTCAGTGAGCAGTTGAAGTTTTGCTGCTGCTTCTTTTAGAGTGATATTTTCTTTATAAGCAAGCTTCGCTATTTTTGCTGCATTGTCGTACCCTATATGCGTATTTAATATAGTGACCAACATCAACGACTGATTCAGTAAATCTTTTATCCTCTCTTCATTTGCTTTAATACCAACTACACATTTTTCTGTAAAATTTAAACTTGCGTCAGCTAAAAGTCTTATAGACTGCAAAACATTGTAAATTATCACTGGCTTAAACACATTCAATTCAAAATGACCGTTTGAACCACTAATGGTTACAGCAACATGATTTCCCATAACTTGAGTGCATACCATAGTCACCGCTTCACACTGAGTTGGATTCACTTTACCTGGCATAATTGAAGAACCAGGCTCATTTTCCGGTAACATTATTTCCCCAATTCCGCATCTTGGACCAGAACCAAGCAACCTTATATCATTTGCAATTTTCATTAAACTGACTGCTACTGTATTGAGTGTTCCACTGAGCTCAACTAAAGCATCATTTGCTGCTAGCGCTTCAAATTTATTGCCTGCTGAAGTAAATGGAAGGTTAGTAATTCCTGCAACTTGCTTTGCAAAATCTTCAGCAAAACCCTTTTTAGTATTGAGTCCCGTGCCCACCGCAGTGCCACCTTGTGCAAGCTCGTATATACCACTTAAAGTTGATTTTACTCTCTCTATCCCCTTTTTAATCTGGGCTGCATAGCCAGAAAACTCCTGTCCTAGTGTTAGGGGCGTTGCATCTTGCAGATGAGTACGTCCTACTTTTATTATATCTTTAAATTCCTGAACCTTATTATCCAGCACCTTATGCAATTTTTCAAGATTTGGAATAAGCAAGCAGTTTATTTGCTCTGCTGCTGCTATATGCATTGCTGTTGGAAAGGTGTCATTTGACGACTGACCATAATTCACATGATCATTTGGATGTATTGGAGATTTACTACCCAAATTACCACCTAAAATCTCTATTGCACGATTGCTGATCACTTCATTCATATTCATATTAGTCTGCGTTCCGGATCCGGTTTGCCAAACAACAAGCGGAAATTCATTATTAAATTTGCCATCTATTACTTCCCTCGCGGCTGTGCAAATTGCGTCCCCTACCCTATCATCTATAACACCATGTTTCATATTAACACGCGCTGCTGCAAGTTTTACTATTGCTAATGCTTTAATCAGAGGCTCTGGCATTTTTTCTGTGCCAATCTTAAAATTTTCTAAAGAACGCTGAGTCTGTGCTCCCCAGTAATGTTCACTTGGTACTTTTACTTCCCCTAAGCTGTCTGATTCTATTCTCGTCTTTCTATCCATATTTTCCTCCTGGTGTTATGCAAACTGGTTCACTACATAATTTTTTCATGCCTACTTCTTTGTTAATTAAATCATACTAGATCCAAGTAGTCAAGTGTACGAACATTGCAATTTTCAGTTAACTTGCATGGTAGATGCAAGTAGCTGACACTGATTCACTTTATGATGGTGTCATTCCAGTCTGGAATCCAGCCTTTTCATAATCATCAAAACGTTGTATTTTAACATAAAACGGCTACTTTTATGCTTACCAACTTAATAAAATTCCTGGATCCCAGACTGGGATGACACCCTTCTGGTGGACTCAAATCACGATGTTTGCACAGCTGTACGCTTAGTTCTGGTTGCACGCTACCATTCTTGTACATCCATAAATAGAAAATTTACGCTTTAAAAGGATCATATACATCGATTTCCTTAGAATTACTCTTTTTCAATTTTTCACTTAATAATCTTAAAATAGGCTGTAAATCACCATTAATTGATAAGCACAGCACTTCTTTATTGAGATAATTAGCTAGGTGATTCTTCTTTTCCAGAATTTCTGCTTCCCTCAATAAGTCGCATTTGTTTAATACTACAATCTCTTCTTTTTCAACAAGATCACTATTGTAAAGTTCCAATTCATTATGGATACAACTATAAGCCGAAACAACGTCATCGTGAGTTACATCGATTAAATGAAGTAAAATTTGACACCTTTCTATGTGCTTTAAAAATTTATGCCCGAGCCCAACTCCAAGGTGAGCATCAGTAATTATTCCAGGAATATCTGCTATTACAACTTCGCTATCATCCACTTTTACCATGCCTAAATGAGGTCTTACGGTGGTAAATGGATAATCGCCTACTTTTGTATCGGAATTTGAGCAGCGAGTCAAAAATTTTGATTTACCTGCGTTTGGCATGCCAATAATTCCAACATCTGATAAAACTTTTAGTTTTAATAATACATGTTTTTCTTCGCCAGGCTGACCGTAAGTAAAATGTCTTGGTGCCTTATTAGTAGAAGATTTAAAATTAGTATTTCCAAGTCCACCTTTTCCACCCTGTGCTACTTGAAATTCCATACCAGGCTTGTCAAGGTCTACTATTATCTCTTCACTTTCTTCATCAATTATTTGTGCACCGACTGGAACTTTAAGTATAACGTCTTTCCCTGCTGTGCCAGATCTATCCCTGCCTGCACCATTTTTTCCACTATCTGCTTTAATGTGTCTTCTATAACGAAAATGAAGCAAAGTGTTGAGATTAGCGTCGCTGATGAAAACTATGTTTCCACCCTTTCCTCCATTACCACCATTTGGACCACCAAATTCAACGAACTTTTCTCGACGAAAACTTGCACAGCCATCACCACCGTCACCAGCTTTTAAACACAATTTTACTTCGTCTATAAAACCCATGCTAACCCACGATAATATTTAGCATCCTTTCCTAATGCGCTTTCTATTCTGATTAGCTCGTTATACTTCGCGAGTCTATCAGAACGCGATAGCGACCCGGTTTTTATTTGCCCGCAATTTGACGCAACTGCTATATGAGATATTGTTGTGTCTTCTGTTTCACCTGAGCGATGAGAAACAACAGCTTTATAGCCATTTGATTTTGCCATTTCAATAGCAGCAAAAGTTTCTGTTAACGTCCCTATTTGATTTGGCTTGATCAGTACAGCATTTGCCATTTTTTCCTCTATTCCTTTGCATATCAGTTCACAATTTGTAACAAACAAATCATCCCCAACCAATTGAATTTTACTCCCCAATTTTGCAGCAAGTAATTTCCAACCTTCATAGTCGTCTTCACTCATTGCATCTTCTATAGAAATTATTGGATATCTTTCCACAAGATTACAATAATATTCAGTCAACTCTTCTGAAGTAAGATCTCTGTGTTCAAATTTGTAAATTCCATCTTCATAAAAAGTAGATGAAGCAACATCAAGGCCTAGTGCAAAATCACTTTGCGCTGAATAACCTGCTGATTCTATAGCGTATATGATCAAATCAAGTGCTTCTTCAGTACTTTCAATATTTGGTGCAAAACCACCTTCATCCCCTACATTTGTGCTATAACCTTTTTTCTTAAGAATGCTACGTAAGTTGTGGAATACCTCCGCAGATATTCTAATCGCTTCGCTGAAAGTCTCAGCACCGACCGGAAGAATCATGAATTCTTGGAAATCGAGCTTATTGTCTGCATGTACTCCACCATTAATTATGTTAATGAGTGGAACCGGCATAACACTCGTCTGCTTTCCTCCCAAATATCTATATAGCGGCATTTTGAAACTGTTTGCTGCTGCTTTTGCAACTGCAAGAGACACACCCAAAGTTGCATTTGCTCCAAGTTTTGATTTGTTTTTTGTTCCATCCAGTTCAATTAATGCTTTATCAATTGCATTTTGGTCCGCTGCATTCATTCCAATGATTTCATCTGCTATTATCCCATTTACAGCTTGAACAGCTTTCAGCACTCCCTTACCACAATACCTTTTCTCATCTTGGTCCCTGAGTTCCAAGGCTTCTAATTTACCGGTTGAAGCTCCAGAAGGTACAGATGCCCTGCCTATTGCACCATCACAGAGCTCAATTTCTACCTCAATAGTGGGGTAACCCCTGCTATCTAAAATTTCTCTTGCAAATACGTTATTGATTATCTTATTCATTACATTAAACCTTAACTTCCGCAATAAGTGCTGCAGTTTCCTTTGCCAATTTAGCTATATTACTACCAGCACCAATAAATAATACTATATCACTTGGACTTGTCGAATCACTAATAAAATGTGAAACGAGCAAAGCATCATTCATAATTTTTGTGTTATTAAATCCATTACTGATTAAAGCTTTTTGTATATCATCAATCCCACAACCAGGAATAGGCTTGTCTTCTGGGGGATGAACAGGAGTGAGGATGACATAATCAAACATCATGAAAATGCGTATGAATTCATCAAAAAAATTACGAATGCGGGCAAAACGAAGTGGTTCGATAATTCCTATTACTTTTCCTTTAGTAATCGAACGTGCAGCCGTTAAAGTTGCATATATTTCATTTGGATGATGGGCATAATCCTCAATTAACTTAACACCTTTAATATCGGCAATCAAAGAGAATCTTCTTGCTACTCCTTGAAATTCCAAAAGGCCTTTTTTAATATCTGCATCGCTAATTCCGAGCTTTATCGCAACTGATATTGCAGCTAGGGCGTTGCTTACTTTGTGAATTCCAATTGCATTTGATAGTACTATGTTTTTTAAAGGGCTGGATCCCAGTGTCATGCACTGGGATGACATCTCTGTACACTTTCCTTTTGTCATTCCAGCACGTAATGCTGGAATCCAGTTGTTCAACACATCAAATTCTATGCTGTTAGCATGCTGTTTAATGTTGCTGGCTCTTATGCTACCATTCTCAAACCCAAACGTTATAGAATTACCCGCATCATAATCGATGTCTACAGAATCAGGTAAAACTGCAGAACCTGCATTATTCACGAATTGGGAAAATGCATTTTTGATATTATCAAATGTGCCGTAATAATCTATGTGGTCATTGTTGATACTTGTTATGACAGCAATCTTTGCAGGGATTTTTAGCATAGTTCCATCAGACTCATCAGCCTCGATCAGAAAAGTGTCACTCCCTCCAAGTTTGAAGTTGCTCTTATAGGAATTTAATATCCCTCCTACAGTTACAGTCGCATCAATGCCAGAATGATCAAAAATGGAAGCAATCATAGCGGTTGTTGTTGTCTTTCCGCTTGAACCTGAAACCGCTATCACATATTTACCTTTCATAATTTCAGCAAGTATGTCTGATCTATGCAAAACGGTTTTATTGTTATTTTTTGCCGCAATTAACTCCACATTATCAGATTCTATTGCAGAAGAATGTACAACTATTTGAGCTTGGCTTATATTATTAGCATTGTGACCAATAAAAACCTCTATACCTAGCTTTTGTAACTTATTTATATTGTCGTTTGATTGTGCATCACTGCCTTGAACTTTGCAATTGGAATTGTGAAGAATTTCAGCAATGGCACTCATTCCGATTCCACCTATACCAATAATATGTATTATTCCTTTTTGAGTTTTGTTAATATTTAGCAGTAGATGTTTACTCATTACTAAATTTATTATAGTATAATTTAAAATCCTCATAGTATCGAACCCTCTTACCGAATACAATGATAAAAAACCTAACCTTTCTATGTCTAATATTTGTTTTGATAAGTAGCTGCAGTTTTAGCAACAGGTTTAACTGCACTGCAGGTCATTATAAAATTGGCAGCAGCTACACAATAAATGGTATAACTTATTATCCAAAAAACTGTAAACACTATGAAGAGATAGGGATAGCATCGTGGTATGGAATAGAAGATCATGGCACACTTACAGCAAATGGTGAAGCGTTTAACCGTCACTTGATCTCTGCAGCGCATAAGACTTTGCCCTTACCCTGCTTTGTTCTTGTCACTAATTTAGAAAACGGAAGAAAGCTTGTTACAAGGGTTAACGATAGAGGGCCTTTTATTGAAGGCAGAATAATAGACTTATCAGAAAAAGCAGCTCAAGTCTTAGGATTTCATAAATCTGGGCTTGCAAAAGTAAAAGTTCAATACCTAAGAAAGATGTCAGAACAATTGATACAAAATACTCCTCATTACAGAAAGCAATACGAAAAAGAAATGCAGAAACGTCATCCGAAACAAGACAGTGCAGAAAGTAAGGGATATGTTGCATTTTTTAAAAGTGCTCAGGCTGCTAAATCAGCTGCATCAAAGCTTCGCAATCAAGGAATAAAAAATGTTAGATTGCTTTTTAAGAACGATCAATATTGCGTGAAAGTGAGTTATAGGTAGTGGTGAGTGCAGAATTTGAAAGATTTGGTTAATGTAAGGAACGCTGGCTAACTATTGTAAGTTAAAAATGTGATATAAAAAAGATATCAACAATTTATAGCTATACCACCGCGATATCTCTTAGCCGCTAACACGTAGCGGAATGACGAGCTTATCGTCACGCCACCGCTAACCGTCATACCGCGATTCATTCGCGGTATCTCAGCCGCTAACAAGTAGCAGAATGACAGCAATCCTACGTCATACCGTCACGGTATCTCTAGATCCCGCTAACAAGTAGCGGGATACTTGACCTTTACAGGAATGACAGTTGTCGTTTAGCTATAAATGTTAAGAAATTTACCAAATAAAAAAAAGGCAAAGAAACCCTAGGGTAGCTAGTATTCAAATTCTCCCTTGTCTATTTGACGTCTTTTACTGTCTTAAACACTTTATAAGCGCGTTTCGGCTTGTATAGGTAGAAACCTAAAAGTTTTATAAAGACATGAGGTGCACATAGTGCAAAAAATTAAGCATGATTTACGCCAAATACATTAAGTTTTTTGTCATTAATCCACTGCAGAGATTGCGAAGATAAATAAATAGCTTCAGTTTCATGATAAGAGGGCTGGCGGAGTTTGTCAAGTAAGTTTTTCGTTTCATCCAATGCGCTGCCAAAAGTTTGTTATGCAAGAATGCACTAGCCATTTCTCACAGATTCATTTAAACTTAATCAAGTAGGAGTATTATTAACGCGAAAAGAGTTTAATTAGAGATTTAAGTGATATGGCGCGTGAGGAAGATATAAACCAATTAGTAGAAAATGGATTTGATATTAACTCAAAAGATGCAAGTGGAATCACTCTCTTGCATAAGTTCACAAAAGAAGGCGATTTAGTTGGAGTAAAGTCATTACTAGAGCACGAAGCTGATTTCAATGTCGTAGACAACGAAAATAGAAACCCTCTGCATTACGCCATTATGCATGGACACAAGAAAGTTGCTAAACTTTTTGTTAACCAACTGACAATTAATTCCAAGGATAAAAATGGATTCACTCCACTGCACCTTGCTGCACTACAAGATGACACGGAATTAATAGATTTTTTGATAACAAAAGGCGCAAAAATTAATGAAAAAGATGCCAAAGAGGGCTATACTCCTCTTCATATAGCTTCACTATACGGTTCTAAAAAAAGCGTCCAAATTTTAATTGATAGCGGAGCAAATCTCGAATGTGAAGATAACAATTTTCGTACTCCTTTGTTTTTAACCATTTATCAATGCACCGCACATTATGACAGCAGAGCAGAAATTATAGAATATCTGATAAAGAAAGGTGCAAATATAGAAGCCAAAGATGCAGAAAATAACACTACACTTTTCCTAGCAGCGTATAACAACAAAATGCAAATAGTAAAACTTATTGCAAAAAAACAGCAAGCAAGTAACGATAAAATTAAACTTAAAGAGTTTTTTTGCACAAAAAACAACCATGGTTTTGATGCGTTAGATTGCGCTATTGAGCATAATAATAGAAAAATGGTAACATTTCTTGTTTCAAAGGGAATAGAAGCAAACGATCAAGATTTTAATGGTAACGCTAGGCTGCATAAAGCTAGCCATAAGCAAGGCTCATAGCAAAAAAAACATCGAAGAAAATTACAAAAAATTTTGTAGATTTTTGATGCTTTATCTGAAAGAGCTACATAGTAAACACAAAGCCTGTTGTATACTTTCAACCCTAGCTCTAAGCTTAACAATTATAGGCTTACCATTTATTTTCAAGCCTATTATTAAATACAGAGAAAGAAGTACAATATATAAAAAAATTAGGGCTATGCTGGTCTACATTTAAGTACAAGAAGAGTATACAAAAAATACATAGCCAAAGCTAATACACGACAATTATCTGCTCGATGAAAATGAGATTAAATACATTTTTAATATTTTTATAGAAATCTATTAGTATAGATTTTGTATGCTGTTCTAATGGCTATTTTTAAATGCTTAATACTCCTCTTCATTATTTCTTGCACACATCTACCTACCAAGCAATATCCTATTAACATAGACAATTATAAGCACGATTATCCGTTGCAACAATATAACACCTCTTTGGAGATTAATGAACCGGCAATACCAGAAATTATGCCTTTACCAATAGAGTTTCCCGATCTCACAATCAGTAATCAGCTTATTTCTATTAATGTTAGTGAAGAAGTATCAGTAAAGGATTTGCTGATTGAGATAGGAAAACTTTCTGACGTTAACTTGGATATGGACCCAAAAATATCAGGTAATATTATTTTAAAGCTAAAAGATAAGGATATAAACGAAGTAATTCAGAGTATAGCAAATAGCGCCAAACTGCGTTACTCAACAAGTAATGGTGTAATTAGAATTGAGCAGGACTTGCCATACGCACAAAATTATTACGTAGACTTCATCAATATTCAACATTCTGCTCAAAGCAGTTTCGTCATTAATAACAATATTACTAACAGTGATGGAAGTAACGTTGATAGGGACTATAACAATGTTATGAAGTCTCAATACAGTAGTGACTTATGGAATTCATTAGAAAAAGGCTTGAATGCAATAATGGATGTTAACGGGGTGGATGATGGCGAATTCCTTTCATCCAACAGAGAAGCTGGTGTTATTATTTTGAATGCTAGAAAAGATATCCACAAAGCTGTTGAAGAATATATTAATAAGGTTAAGAAGTTAGCGTCTTCTCAAGTAATGATAGAGGCAAAAATAGTTGAAGTTGTGCTAGATGACAAATACCTTTCTGGTATGAACTTAAATGACTTACAAGATGGAACTAAGTCTATAATAAATCAAGATAACTCCATTATTAACCTAGCAATGAACTTTGGTGCAAATGATCTAGGAGATTTAGTAAAAAATTTAGACAAATTTGGCACTTCAACTGTAATTTCAAGCCCCAGAGTACATGCTATAAATAATCAGCAAGCGATGATTTCATTTACTAAAAACCATATTTATTTTACCTCCGATATACAAAAAGATACTAGAAACTCTAATCAGACCTTAATTACCAAGATGAATAGCGTCCCAATAGGTGTTGTGCTAATAATCCACCCAAGCATTAACATTGATACTAGTGAAATATTCATGGATATACATCCAACTTTATCAAGAATTAACGGCTACACTAAAGATCCAGATATAGAGTACGTCGCACAGCAGAGTAAAATGAAATTAAATAGCGACATTCCAATTGTTGAAATCAGAGAAATGAACTCTATGTTAAAAATTAAGAGCGGTGAAATTATGGTAATCGGCGGGCTTATAGAACATAGAGAAGATAAGCAAAGCTTATTGCATCAGAAATCAAAAAGGCTAGCGAATAATATTAGAACAGTAGAAACTGTCATTTTTTTAAAAGCAACAATCGTACCAACATTTGGTTTGTTAGATAGAAAAGATAAGAATTTATATATATATTAAATTATCACTAAAAATTAAATATCAAACCAACTTCAATATTGTGAGTAGATATGTCATCTGCAACAGGTATCGGAACGCTAAAGTAACGATAGCCGAGAAAGGTTTTGATTTCTGGGATTATTGAATAATCAACACCAAGTTTTATTTGATAAGCAAACCAAGGAACACTCAGTGGCATTGAATTTTGGGGTGACCCATTAATCCTTTTTAATCTAAAAACTGTTGGTCCTATACCAAGACCGATGTACGGAGCAAATTGTGTATCCTGAACGCTGGGATTATAATAGAAGTTTAACAAAAACGCAAATATACTTGCTGATTTATCAAATACCGGAGGAGAATTACTATCTTCAATATTGGCTATAGAATACGCGGCTTCAAAATCAATTTTACCATTTTCTCCAGCATAGTAACCTAAAGACATGCTGCTAAACCACTGGAAATCAATTTTACCATCAAATTGCTGTATACTTTTAATTTCATCTGCCACTATATTTTTTATTATAAAACCATAATGACTTTCAACTAAAGTTAGGACTCTTTTTCCTATTTCTTGTATACCCTTTACAAATATTTCTGAATTATCATGGTATACCTTACCACCGTTAGCGCTAACATAAAAATCAAGTTTTTTTGATTTTTCTTTTGTAGGCTCAGCTTGATCTGCAATACGTGACCACATATTTTTCTGATCAGCTACTTGGAAAACAGAAGGTGGACTACTTTCAAGTTCTTGATATTTTATTGGTATTTCTTTTGCAGTAACCTCCTCAGAACGTATCACACTTTTATTATTGTCTGTTTCTAATTTTAAGGGTTGTACTTGCTCAATGTGTGTATCATTACTAATATAAGTAATAAAAAAATAGACACATGAAATGAAAATCAAAAATAAAGTAATAGATATTCTAGTTATCATAAATGAATTCACAATTATCATTTACAGTATAATTACTATATCGTATATTTCTTCAATGTACAAAAATTAAGAAAAAATATTTCCAATTAGATAATTATTTTCCACTCCTTTAACATTAACTTTCACAATACTCTTGGCTTGAGCTTTTGATTCAAGCTTTATTAATGCAAAATTTTCTGCTCTACCGACATTATTTTGCTCAACCAGAACACTTTGCTTAGTGTTGATCAAGGATTGACAAAAACTGCTCATAATTTCTTTATTTACTTCTCTTAAATTTTTTACTCGTTCTTTACGCACATTCTCTGGTACTTGTGGCATTCGTGCAGCAGGTGTATTTTTCCGCTCTGAATATGGAAAAGCATGTAGGTAAACTATATTTGTTTTTTTCAGTAAATCAACTGTATCCTGAAACATTTCATCAGTTTCTGTTGGAAATCCAGCAATAATATCAGCGCCAAATGCTATATTAGGCCTCAAGCTCTTCATTTTATGACAAAATTCTATCACTTGTTCTCTGTTGTGACGACGCTTCATTCTCTTTAGTATTAAATTATTACCAGATTGTAGACTCAAATGTAAATGAGGCATAAGTCTTGACTCATTAGCTATTAAATCCATTAATTCGTCGTCAACTTCAGCAACATCGATAGAGGAAAGTCTTAGCCTCTTCAACTCTGGTATATCCTTTAAAACTCTCCTAATCATTGAACCAAGTGATGGCTTACCCAACAAATCTGTACCAAAGTCAGTAATATCAACCCCTGTAAACACTACTTCTTGATATCCATTTTCTACAAAGATCCTGATTTGCTCTATAATACTGTTTATTGGCACAGATCGATTATTCCCTCTTGCCTCAGTAATTGAACAAAATGTGCAGCTATGATTACAACCATTTTGAATTTCAATAAATGCCCTTGACTTATCTTCAAATCCATTAATTAGAACAGGTTCTACTTGGTTATCACTGACCAAGATTTTATCGTCATTTAGTAAGTAATTTTCAGCTTTTAGCTTATCTTGATTACCGAGCACTTTACTTACACCAGGAATGCTACTGTAAACTTCTGGATCCAACTGAACAGCACAACCAACTACGATAATTTCTTTATTTGGATCATTTTTGTAAATCTTACGTATCTTTTGCTTTACCTGACGTTCTGCTTCGTTTGTCACTGCACAGCTATGCACCACAACAACATTTTCTCTCTTTGCTTTTTTTAATGCTTCTTTGATTAACTCGCTCTCGTAAAAATTTAGACGACAACCAAATGTTATCACTTCATTCATGTTAGTATTTTTTGCTTTAATAGACCTAAATTATATCAAATATCCAAGCAAAGTCTCTTGCATGACTATTTTTTTGTAAATAAATGCTATGCAAGCAGCGGACACTGGGATCTCAACGATTTTCACTCAGACACAGTATCACTCCTTTGCTTATTATAGTCTTTTGACCTTTTTAAGATACAATCCGGATTGGATACTGAGTTGGTGAGTATAAAAGTATAGCTTCTACGTCATACCGCTGCGGTATCTCTTAGCCGCTAACAAGTAGCGGGATGACGATTGTCGGTGAATCTAAGTTACCTTAGCTACATTTCTAGCTGTAACTATAAATGTATGGATTTTTTATCGTGCCATGTTATAATTAACGTCTTGCTAAAAATTAAATATTGATGAATGAACTAAGAAAGTTAAGTATTACACAAATGCATGACGGGCTCAAAAAAAAGAGTTTTTCTGCCGTTGAACTCGTAGAGGCGCACATCAGTGCGGTTGAAAATGAGAAATTAAATGCATTTATAACAAAAACCCCAGAGATAGCAATGAAAGCTGCTAAAGCTGCAGATGAACATTTCTCTAGGCAAAAGGATGATTTAATCTCGCCGCTCATGGGTGTACCAGTTGGCATCAAAGATCTATTCTGTACAAAAGGAATAAAAACAACAGCATGCTCAAAAATGCTGGAAAATTTCGTTCCGACTTACGAATCTACGGTGTCTGACTTGCTTTTAAAAAGTGGAGCAGCCATGCTCGGTAAGCTTAATATGGATGAATTTGCTATGGGTTCTGCGAACACAAATAGCTATTTTGGCCCTGTTGAAAATGTGTGGATTAGAAAAAGCGATGGGGAAAAAGTTGTTCCTGGTGGATCATCTGGTGGATCTGCAGCATCGGTGGCTGGATTTTTATGCGCTGGAGCACTAGGGAGTGACACCGGTGGATCTGTGCGCCAACCAGCAGCTTATTGTGGAGTGGTTGGAATAAAGCCAACTTATGGAAGATGCTCGCGTTTTGGTATGATTGCATTTGCGAGTTCTCTAGATCAAGCAGGAGTCATTACTCGTTCTGTCTCTGATTCAGCATTAATGCTGGAAGCAATCTGTGGCTATGATACAAAAGATTCAATATCAAGCGAAAAGCCAGTGCCTAAATTTTCTAGCTTTATAAATGGTGATGTCAAGGGTAAGCGTATTGGTATACCAAAAGAATATAGGATGGATGGAATTTCAGAGGAAATAGTCCAGAATTGGGAGAAAGTTGCTTCCTATTTAAAAGAAAATGGCGCTGAAGTTGTTGACGTTACTCTGCCACATACTAAATATGCAATACCAGTCTATTATTTAGTTTGTTCTGCTGAAACTTCATCCAATCTTGCTCGTTATGACGGTGTGCGTTATGGGTTCAGGGTTGATGCTGATACCCTTGAAGAAATGTATTCACTAACAAGAGCAGAAGGTTTCGGTAAAGAGGTGAAAAGAAGAATTTTAATTGGCGCTTATGCGCTTTCCTCAGGTCATTACAATGAATATTACGAAAAAGCACAGTGTATCAGGGCATTAATCAGAAATGATTTTATAAAAGCGTTTGAAAAAATAGATTACATACTTGTGCCATCTGCTCCAACAGAAGCTTTTGGCTTAAATGAAAAGCCAGATCCGCTAATTATGTGCATCAATGATGTGTTTACTGTGCCGGCAAGTCTGGCAGGATTGCCTGCTATTTCTGTTCCTGTTGGGCTCTCCAATGAGGGTTTACCACTTGCCTTGCAAGTGATTGGAAATTATTATGATGAAGCTGGAATATTAAATGTGGCAAGTGTGATAGAGCAAAATTGCGGCAGAATAATTAGACCTCTTGCATAATCTATTTTTTGATAGTAATTTTTGCATTAAAATTTGCTTACGCTCCTCAACGTACTCTATGGTTCCATTTTTAGATGAATAGCAAAAACAGGGTATATTAATCTGTTTACAAAATTTGCGTGTAACAGTTCACACTTAATTAAACAGACTGAATTCTGTAATTTTGGGATGTTGAAAAATTTACCTCACGTTGTCATTCCAGCGCATAACGCTGAAATCCAGATTTATAGAAACGAAAAAACTTGCTTGACGTCTGGTAGAGACTCATGACCTTGAAACCAGCGATTTGGTCTCATAACCATAGTCTCCCCAAAAGAACCGTGCTTGCGGATTTCCCGCACACGGCTTCACAATACAGCGTTCACACTAGTGCTCCTGTGTATAAAGAAACATATACCTTTGGTTTTGGTAATGGATTTACTTTTAAATAGTGTATAAATTGTTCCCAATCCATACTTTTCTTTTGACTACGTCGGTTTATCCACTTAAATGCTAACTTTGTTACCGGTCGATAGAATTGAATCAAACACCGATAATTTCCGCTAACTCCGAAGTAGCTATAGTGTCCTGTTAGTTTGGCTTTAAGTTTCTGCCACCAATCTTTGAGACAGATACGACTTCGTACCATCTTCAACCATTCTTTGATTTCTTTAATCTTTCTGGCTAGGCTTATTTTTGAAGTTTTCTGCTTCATCATAAGTTTACCATTACGACTTTTTCCACAATAATGTGTAAATCCTAGAAAGTTGAAGCTAGCCGTCCTACGTTTCTCTCTTTCTGCTTGATACCATTCTTTCTTACCAAACTTTACTATTTTTGTTTTATTTTCAGCTATTTCCAACCCAAATTTACTTAGTCTTTGTTTCAGTAATTCTAGAAATTCTTTTGCGTCTTCTTCCCTCTCGCAGCCAATTACAAAATCGTCGCAAAACCTTATTAGCTGTAAATATCCTCTGGCTTTTGGCTTAAATTTCTTTTCAAACCATAAGTCCAGCACATAGTGTAAGTATATATTAGCTAATACAGGGCTTACTATACCACCTTGTGGTGTGCCTTGATCGGTTGCTTTATAACATCCAACTTCGACTATTCCTGCCTTTAGAAATCGTTTTATTAACCACAATAAATTTGGGTCAGCTATTCGTTCCCTTAGACAATTCATTAGCCATTTATGTTGAACATTATCAAAGAACTTCTTGATATCCACTTCTACAATATAGTTAATTGGTTTGTGCATAACTGCTTTATCTAGAGCGTTTATCGCCTGATGACAATTTCTTCCTGGTCGAAATCCATACGAGCTGTCCATAAAGTTTGCTTCATAAATATTTTCTAATATCTTCTTTAGCATTACCTGTACCAACTTATCTTCCGTTGATGGTATTCCGAGACCGCGCTTCTCTTTGCTCCCGGCTTTGGGTATGTATACCCTTTTCACTGGTAGCGGTTGATATTGTTTTCTCTTCATACTATCCACTAGTGTTTTAAGTTTCTCTTCTAGATTTTCTCCATAAGCTTCCACTGTCACACGATCTATACCACAAGCCTTGTTGCGTTTTAGTTCCTTATAACACTCTGCAAGATTCTCTTCATTAATCAAATGAACTAATGATGTAAATTTTACTCGCTTATCTTGCTTAGCCCTTACTGCTATCTGGTTTAGTTTTCCTTGCATACTCCTCTAATCTCTGTTGTATTGGTATAGCAATCCCTATACCAGTCACTATATTGCTAACCGCTTCCCCTTGTATGTGGCTTTCCCACACTCCGAGTACTATCAGTTAGTCCGACTTCCTTTGCATCTTCCTCCAGTCCTCGCCTTTATTGACTTGTTCCAGAGTACCCTTACAGGAATACAAAGGATCTCCCAAGTTCACGTAAGGTCCATCTCAACACATGACGCGGCCTTCGATCCCGATGAGGTGAGTAATATCTTGCCTTAGCGTTATTACCCATGTTGCCTTCCACCAAATGTAAAGTGTCAGCCCCCATGACGCGTGAATTACGGGACTCAATACCTTCACTTTCGTTGCACCCTATGTTGTCCATTCCATTAGCTTTACTACGCTCGTTACCTTACGCAGCATAATGGTTTGTTCCAGGTTGCCGGCTAAGCTTTACCCGTGTTGGATTTTCACCAACTGTTCCTTACGCACTTCTTGGCGCACACATTTTGCCAACCCCCTTATTATGATGTGTAGTACAATGATACAAATTAAGAATTCCCCCATCCTGTGCTGGTTCTTCGATCTGAAATCCTACTTCTACCTGATCACAACCAATGTTAATTTGTCCTATTAATGCTTTAATAATGCCGCGCTTAGTTTGCCAATCTAGCTGTTCCAGGTTCGATTTTACACTAAAATAAAAATTCTTTATGCTATTTATAATAAGACTTATTCCTTTTTCTACTGCCTTCTGATCAACTACCTTTTTTTTCTCTTCTTCTATCCCTTGTAAGCGTTCTTTCATTTTTCTCATTGTCTGTTTAAATTCTTCCTCGCTTATATATCCTTTCTCTCCTGCATTTTCTTGACTATAATAATCTTCCATTAATTTTTCGATACCTTCTTTTATTTGATTTTCTCTTCTTGCAAACTTTTTCTCTGATGATTCATCATTTTTATTTTCTAATACTCTACGTTGGTATTCCTTTTTTATCATCTCTGGGTTTTTTAGTACATCTTTCACCTTTTCCCATACTGACCTTACCCAGAAAAAGTGGAGAGAAAGAAAAGAGTTTTTTTGGGTAAAATAAAATTTTGGAGGATTAGAAATGGTAAGAGAATATACGGCAGAGTTCAAATTGGAAGCTGTTAAGCTGGCAAATGAACAAAGAAAGGTAGGTCAACCAGTTGCAAAAGTAGCAAGAGATCTAGGAATAAGGGAT
>NZ_JAPQLN010000083.1:0-15566 GCF_028981745.1 Wolbachia endosymbiont of Drosophila tristis
CAAAAAATTAAACATAAGACGCCGATACATTAAGTAATCCTTACCTTTTAATCTGCAGATTGGCGAAAGCAAATACAATAGCTTCACTGTTATGATAAGGGGGCTGGCGGAGTTTGTCAAGGAAGTTTTTTTGTTTCTATTCCCAATAAAAGTTTGTTATATGGTTATGCAAGAAGTCTAATATTAAAAATGACACAACAACATAATTAAATTAGACTACTTTATTCTCTTAGTTACTTGCTTTTCTCTTGCTATTGCAAGGCTTTTTTCTGGTACATCCTCAACTATAACACTACCTGCTGCAATTACAGATTCATCATGAATATTAAGCGGCGCAATTAGTGAGCTATTGGCGCCAACAAAGCAATTGCTCCCTATATTCGTTTCATGTTTATTTTTCCCATCATAATTACAAACAATAGTGCCTGCTCCTATATTACTCTCCTGCCCTACTTTAGCATTTCCTATATAACTTAAGTGTTTTATTCTAGTGTTTTGACCAACTTCACTTGTTTTCACTTCCACAAAATTTCCTATTTTTGCCTTATTACCAATTGTTGTGTTTCCGCGTATTCTGGTAAATGGACCGACCTCAGCATTACTTTTAATTAAGCAGTTTTCTAAATGCGAAAATGGCAGTATTTTCGCACCAGACTCTATTTTCACTCCAGTACCGAAAAAAACATATGGGTAAATAACTGAATCTCTGGCAATTTGCGTATCAAGAGAAAAGAAAACAGTCTCTGGTGCAACAAGCGTTACTCCGGAGTCGGTAAAAATTTTTCTTTTATTTTCTTGAAAGTAAAACTCAGCTTTTATAAGGTCATTTCTGTTATTTATTCCCGTTGCTTCTTCTCCACCGGTAATAACGTAACCGACATTTAAATTACTCTTCACTGCAATGGAAACTATATCGGTCAAGTAATATTCATGAGTTGAGCTATTGCACTCTATTTTCTCCACCAATTCACGTAAATTCTTTGCACATGCAACCATTATTCCAGCATTTGCAAGAAATTCTTCATGATTATTTTTATCACTCTTTGCTTCTACGATTTCTCTTAAGGAACCATTCTCAATAATTAACCTACCGTATTCTTTATTGCTTGTCCTAAAACCTAGGCAAACTAGAGCCTTGCCTTCTAAATAACTAATCATTTTAGTTATTGTGCTGCTTTTTATGAGCGGAGTATCCCCATACTGCACAACAACTATGCTTGAATCTGGCAATTCTCTTAGGTTTCTCATCGCAGTTTTGACCGCATCTCCCGTGCCAAGTGTTAATTCTTGTGTAATTAACTGTATATCCTTAAAACACTTTAGTCTTTCAATTAAAGGCTGACCAACTACAACAGCAATATTTTCAGGATTTAACTGTTTTGTATTGTAAATGACATGCTGGAGCATGGAAAAACTGCCTATTTTGTGTAGGACCTTAGGCAAATCTGAATTCATCCGCCTGCCATGCCCTGAAGCAAGTATAACGAACGTATGAGTTTTACTTATCACTTATCTTAAAGATGAAAAATGAAAACCGTAATGATCAAGCCAGCTGATTTTGTTGTCATAAAAGCTCCTCAAGTCGCTAATTTGATATTTTAGCATTGCAAGCCTTTCTATACCAATGCCAAACGCAAAACCGTTGTATTTAGTATGGTCTATTCCAACATTTTGAAATACATTTGGATGCGTCATACCGCATCCCAGTACTTCTATCCATTTACTACCTTTATAACTTATGTCCACTTCCGCAGAAGGCTCGGTAAAAGGGAAAAAACTATTACGAAAACGTATCTTCAGCCCTTTATCGCCAAAGAACTTATTAAGGAAGTGATGAATAGTAAATTTTAACTGGCCCATATTGACATTCTCATCGACATATAACCCCTCTATTTGATGGAACATAGGGGTGTGAGTTGCATCAAAGTCGTTTCTGTATACTCTACCTGCGGCTACTATTTTAATTGGGAATTTTTTTGTTTTTTCCATGGTTCTAATCTGTACAGATGAGGTGTGAGTGCGCAGTACCATTCTTTTATCATCTATTTTATTCTTTAAGTAGAAGGTATCTTGCTCCTCTCGTGCAGGATGATGACTTGGAGTATTCAGTGCATCAAATACATGAAATTCATCTTCAATGTCAGGGCCATCAACTGCCTTAAAACCCATATGTGCAAAAATAAGCTTTACTTCATTTAGAACCTTACTGAGTGGATGGACCTTGCCAATTTTTTCTGGCCTCGCAGACAACGTGATATCAACTGCCTCGTTCTGCAATTTAAAGTTAACTTCTTCGGCTTTTAGTATATTCTCCTTATTCATTATAAGCTGATCTAGCTTATTACGTAAAACGTTGATAACTTCGCCTAAATTGCGCTTTTTTCCTGCGTCTTCTATCTCTTTTAAGTTGTCAAAATAAGCTTTAATTACACCCTTTTTTCCCAAATATGATAGCCTAACTTTTTCTAAATCTTGTAAAGAAGAAGCATTCTCAATTTCGGAAACTGCTTTATCTTCAAGTGAAAGTATGTCATCTAATAACTCTTTATTCATCTTAAAAACGCTGGCTTAAACTTTCATTATAGTGAAATTTTAAATATCATCAACAATCCGAAAAATTGCCCTATTCTGATTATTAATTTATTGACTGATTAATCTTTTTTATTTACCTTTGCGTTGATGAATTCGCTGTATCAACTATGCACAACAGTAATACTGAAACTAAGAATAAGTATAAAATAGAGGATTTACCTAAGCTCTTTAAGGAAAAATCCAGAAACATAAATAAAGCATTTTCTAGCGAAACAATTAAGATCAGTACTATTCGCTCGAGAAGTATTGAAAGTAATATACAAGAATTTTCATTTGAGCTAACAGCAACAGATAAAGACACCTTTAATATAAGATTATTTCGAATAAACTCTTTAATTAATTTTTTCAAAATCTGCCTTTCCCGGGAAAAAAATTTTACAGCCAACATAAAAGTGCCCAAAGAAAGCAGTGAACTATATAATAACTACTGTAAAACTAACAGTTATAAAACTGTAGAAGAATTCGTAAATAGTGCTCCGCCTCAAATCCTTCTGCAGGGCACAACGATAACGCTACAAACAGACGTTGAAAACATTAACCTGGACAACTTGTACCAAATCGAGTTATTTCTAAATGAAAAGCTACAACATGCAGAAAAAACTGAAAATGAAGACAAAAAAGAACAGAGTGAAACTAACCAAAAAAATGCACAAAATAAACAAATCGTACCAGTTACAGGCTCATTTGGCTTCGATGTAACAAATAATGGAAAACAAGTTACACGTGTTTCGATAGTAGTTGCTGCAATGCATGAAAACGTTTTCTGGTTTAGATCTTTTTTCCGTCTACCCAATTTTTTTAATACGTCACAATTCTTTTCCCAACAATTGCCAAAATTTTCTATACAGAGCAACAATATACCATTTGGTGTTATTCCAGCGTTTGACCAGGAAAAAAGAAACATGGATCCAAGTAGTCAAGCTACTCGGATGACAGGGGGTAGTATAGAAAATCCAATACCTCAAGAAGCAGAACAGAATGTAGGTCAAACTACTTCGCACACAGAGTATTTTAAGGCTAACAGAAAAAAGAAGTCAAAAAAGCAGACCAAAGAACTATCAGAGAAAGAAAAACCATTAGCCATAAAACAAGCACAAAATGATGCTAGAGTAGCTATGATAGATAACCAAATTGAGCACAGGGGGAAAAAACTCGATAAAATATTTATTGAAGTGATGAGTGGATACAAAAATCAAGATCCAGAAACATTTTGCAATATTTTCAGCTCAGTATTCAATATTGTTTACTTTCAAGATAAACAATTACATGCAATATTAGAGCCAGGCGAGATATCAGAAGTATTACAGATACTCGAAAGGCCACAACCTCTTAGTAACTCACTTTTAGGTAAAGAATATTTACAAAAACAAGTATATAGAAAAAAAGAGCAATTGCTTAAATTAGTTTCAGGTGTTTATATACAACAACCTTCTCCACAACATGAAAATACTCCTCATAAATCTACAAACCCTTTACCAATTAAAGATCTTTCACCAGCAACAAATGAAGCTAAAACTCTACCACCTACTAACATTACACTCAAATCATCATTAAAAACTGTATTTTCCTCAAAAAAGGCTTATTTTTGTCTATTTATAATAGTAGCATCTGCATCAACACTTTGCTTATGGCATTTTCCGTTAGGAAAAGTGTCAATGTTAAAAGGATTAGTGCCACCAGAAAAAAGAGAAAGTATTGGGCTAGCATTGAACATAGGGTTACCAATATTAACTGCATTATGTGTTCTGAGTTTGGCTTATTTCATATATTCTGAATATTCTATAGAATCTATTGAACAAGTAAGTAAAAACGATCCCCTTTCTCGCGCCTATAGCTAGTGCAGGCTCAGTTTTCCTACGTCATACCGTCACGGTATCTCTAGATCCCGCTAACACGTAGCGGGATGACGAATTTGTCGTTTTTTAAATTGTCGGTAAACCAGAATTACTTTAACTATAACAAAATAGAAATAAGTTGTTGTAAAAAATTTTTCATGGTAAAATTATTTATTTTCACCATATGTTTAAAGGAATTATCACGGATATCGGGACTATAACTGATACTACCACTCACTCCAACTCTGATCAAATTTTCCATATCAAGACACAAAATTTATCCTCTATAAATAAAGGAGATTCAATAGCTTGCTCTGGTGTGTGTTTAACTGTTGTTGATATAATGAGCGATACATTTACAGTCCAAGCATCTCAAGAAACTATGAAGGTTGCTAACTTAAATACGTGGAGAATAGGAAAAAAAATAAATCTCGAACAAGCAATGAGATTAAGCGATAAGATCGATGGCCACCTGGTTCAGGGTCATGTTGATGGGATAGTAAAATTTTTAACAATTAATCAAAATTTAGATTCTCATGAAATCAAACTATCGTGCCCACAAGAATTAATTAAATTTGTTGCAAAAAAAAGCTCCGTTACACTAGATGGGGTTTCCCTCACAGTGAATTCAGTTATTAATCAGGAATTTACAGTAAATATCACTCCCTATACATGGGAAAATACAACTTTTCAGTACAACAAAGTAAATGATTATTTGAATTTAGAAATTGACATGATCGCTAGGTATTTAGATCAATTGATGCAGCATAAATACAATTAATTTTACAACCTTGTTATTTACAACTATTATATCTTGAAAACCATATAGATATAAAACATGCTTTTCGATAGCCTAATTATCTTCATTGTTGTTCTATGCGTAATAATCTCGGTAACTAGAGGCTTTATAAAAGAGCTATGCGCACTAATGTTTCTATTTTCATCGGTCTTTCTGACAGCTAATCACTATGATTTTTTCGCTCCAAATTATAGTAAATATTTTGATTCTAAAGTTACACTAAACATACTTTCTACAATCTCTGTATTTATTATACTTAATCTTATATTCATGATAATAAATAACTGGCTAATGTACATATTATCACCCATAAGGTTGGGGTTTATCGATAGAGTTACTGGAATCTTTCTCGGAATGCTTAAAGGAATATTGCTCTCTTATGTATTATTTTTTGCTGTGCACTTATATTGCTACACAGTATATGACAAAAAAGAGGGAGAGTATAAAATAGAAGCAGAAGACATATTGCCTAATTGGATAATAAATTCACACTCTTATCAGGCTTTATTTGTGACAGCAGAAGAAGTAATTGACATGTATGTACCAGAGTCGTTGATACTAAAAATAAAAGAGATCGGTGGAGAAATGGTTGATCAAGAAAAACCTAAAAACAATAAAAAAGAAGAGTAAATATTTATTTATAAATATTTACATTGGGAGTATTCAAAAAGCCATATGTGTCAGGTTAAGAGCACAGAATTTTTTACTGGAAATATTAATTTTGTTTTAGCAATAAATCAACTTAAGGTCATAATATCTTGACATTTATTTAATGTTGCTATATAATAGCTATGTACATTTTGTGTACTATAGCAATAAAATTACCTTGTAATAGGTGTATTGGACCCGAGGGCAGTACTCGGCGTCTCCACCATGTTTTTTAATTTATATGGGGACGAATAAGGATCGACATGCATAGTAAAGATGGTAGCTTTGCTCGGTTAGACACCACCGCTAAGAGTTCATAATTTAAATGCAAACGATAATTTTGCTGCTGAAGACAATGTCGACGCAATAGCTGCTTAATTTAAGCACTATAACTTCATTGCTATAAGCACGGTTCAGGGAACGCCGGGTAACAGAAGTTCCCCAAAATTTACGTATGTGAAAGTTATATGGAGCAAACAGATTACAAAAAACTGCTTAATTCTGCTAAGTTTCAAGTTATCAAAAAGACTTTAGATGTTATATCAGGTAATGGTTTTATCCCTCACTTAGAAATATTATTTTTCACATATTTTAATGGTGTGACCATGCCAGATCGTTTAAAAAAGTCATACCCTACTCAAATGCTTATTATATTACAGCATCAATTCTATGATTTAAAAGTTTCTGAGGATAAATTTAGCGTCAGTTTGAGTTTTCAAGGAAAACAAGAGCGAATTACTATACCGTTTTTTGCTATTAGTGAGTTTCGTGATAAAATTTCAGGAGATGTTTTAATATTTGACAAAATCAGTATCGACTCTGATAAAGAATACAAAAGTGAAAAATGTACTGAAAAACTATCAAACGGTAGTATTATATCCATAGATCAACTGCGTGATGAGTAACTGCTCATCTTTATAAACAAAAAATATTAATAGAAAAAAGTGGTCTAACTTAAGTAATAGAATAGAGGGTAGATAAATATGCTAAATCTTTAATTATTTATTAACGCAGGTGGCAAAATTTTTCTTACATATCATCAACTTCCTTTATTGAAAAATTCAGAAAAATGTTGTATAATTATTAGTAGACTTTGGTAAAACATATGACAGATTCAGGAATTAGTATAACTTTTGACCCAAAAACTTCACATAACCTTACTAAGTTAGCTGAAATCACCAAGGAATCCGTTCAAGAACTAGCAAAAAGGTTAATCATCGAAGGAATCGAGTGCGAAGTAGAAGATATTGCGTTATATAAAACTATTAAGGAATGTGAGGATGTAGACTGGAATACAGTACTATCTGAAAGGGAGAGGACATAAACTGAAATACGATATTGTCTACTCAAAAAACTTTACTGAAAGAGATTTTCTAAATCTTCCAAAAACAATAAGATCAAGGATTACAAAAGCGATAAACGAGCGGCTTACAACTGATCCAATTAAATTTGGTAAACCATTACGTGGCAGGCTAAAAGGGTATAGAAGAATAAGGGTTAGTGATTATCGAATTATTTATACTGTAAATATTGCAAAACATAAGGTATTTGTTGCTACAGCAGGACATAGAGACACCATTTATGAGAAGGCTACTTGATAAACATTAAATATATTTTTATACAGCCCTCCTTCCTTTATTGAAAAATTAAAAAAAATGTTGTAAAATAGCTATAGTAGTAGACTTTGGTAAAACTGATGGTAAATTCAAAAGTTAGTGTAACTTTCAACCCAGAAACTTCGCAGCATCTTGTTGAACTAGCTAGAGCCACCAAGCAGTCTGTTCAAAAATTAACAGAAAAGCTAGTCAAGGAAGCAATCGAACTTGAAGCGGAAGATATTGCATTTTCCAAAATTATTAGGGAGTTAAATTCTGATGATGCAGAAGAAGTAGAGGATAGTGAAGACATCTGGAAATAAGCAATACACCATTAAATATCTAAAGCATGTTCTTAAAAGAAATTTGCCTTCCTTGCCGGAAGATGTAAAGCCAAGTATTAAAGATGCAATAAAAGAGTATCTTGAGACTGATCCTATTGGTAACGGTGTGTTGCTACGCAAGAGATTAAAGGAACATAGAAGAATAAAAGTTGCTGATGATTATCGTATTGTCTACCGTGTAAATACTGTAAAACGTATAGTAATTATTGTTTCAATAGGACACAGGGACAATATTTACAAGCAGGCAATATTGGACCTACTGAAACATTAAATATATTTTTATACACCACTCCTTTCTTTATTGAAAAATTAAAAAAAATGTTGTATAATTATTAGTGGACTTTGGTAAAACATATGGCAAATTCAGGCATTAACATAGCTCTTAGCGAAGAAACTTTAAAGCATCTTGCTGAATTATCTGAATTTACTAAACAGCCCGTTCAAGAATTAGCAGGAAAACTATTTAGAGAAGCAGTTGAGCTTGAAATGGAGGATTTTTTAGTATCTAAAATTTCTGATGAGCGTGATGTTGAAGGTGCAGAAACAGTTGATTTTGAAGATATTAAGTGGGATTAGAGCGTTACAAGGTTAAGTCTCTAAAGAGTGTTGTTGAAAAAGATTTACCAAACCTTCCAAAGATAATAAGGCTAAGAGTTCAAAAGGCTATAAAAGAACGTCTTACAGTTGACCCAATAAATTTTGGTGAACCACTACATCATAACTTAAAAGGATGTAGAAGGCTAAGAGTTGGTGACTATCGTGTAATTTACAGAGTAAATCAATTAGATCATATAGTAACTATCACAGAGATAGGACATAGAGATGATATTTATAAGAAATAAATATCAACATTAATATATATTATACACCCCTCCTTCCTTGTCCATTCTCTACTTTAGGTGGCTTTGCGCAGCTCAAAAAATGAAGTTTTTTTTGGTTCAGCAAAAACAACATTTTGAGTTTGAAAAGGCTAAATACTTGTCTTTTATATAACTTTCGTGTAATAGATATGTATGCATCCAATCATATATCTACTCAATACGTTACTTGATCTTTATAGCTTCATTCTAATATGTTGGGTTGTCCTAAACTGGCTGGTTAAACTTAATATGGTGAACATATATAATGAAACTGTCAGTAGCATAATGCACATCTTGAACCAATTGACATATCCACCACTAAAGATTATTAGAAGATATATACCACCGTTCAACGGATTAGATTTATCTATAATGATATTGCTAATAACAATTCACTTTGTAAAATATACAGTAGCTTACTACTTTAGGTAGATGTTAAAAAAATATCTAAAATCAGCAATATATCTATCCCTTTTAATATATATATATATATCAGTTTTTAGCTATAACTATAAAGATCCTTCCTTAAACACAGCTACAAATGAGGAAGTGACAAATTTAGGTGGAATAGTAAGTTCATATTTAGCTGATATATTGGTTCAATTTCTTGGATTAACTAGTGTTACAATAGCTACAACCATAGTTTACTTGTTGATCTTCAGGCCATCAAAAAGGCTGCTAAAAATTCTCTATTTAATATTAATCAATTTAGGGATATGTGCTATACTACCACAACTTTCGCTAGGCATCACTGCAAGGTACAGACACAGTGGAATAATAGGGAATGCACTAATTAATAACTGCCCGTTTTATATATTTGTGATAGTAACATCAATAGGTCTTGTAGGATCTGTTGGTTGGAAGAGAACAATTTACTCTCTATTCTTCTTATGTAAAAAAATAGCTTGCTTATTTGTAAATGTTCCATTCTTCAGATCACATAAAACTACTGAGTATTCAATTGCACCATTAGTAGTAGAAGAAAAACATAGAACTAAAATCACTACTAAACAACAACCAAAAGAAAGACAGAAAAAAGCTACCGAGGAGGTTTTAAGTGAGTTTAAGTTTCCAAGTATCCATTTACTTTCTAAAGCAAAAGAGTCTTTGCAGAGAAAACAGCTAAATGAAATGGAGAGCAATAAAAATTTATCTCTGCTGGAACAAGTCCTGAGTGATTTTGGCGTGCAAGGAAAAATTATCAGTGTATGCTATGGGCCGGTTGTGACTTTGTACAAACTTGAACCACAAGCTGGCACGAAATCTGCAAGAGTAATTGGCCTTGCAGATGACATTGCACGTTCGATGAGTGCACTCTCTGCACGTATTTCAATAATTCGTGGGCAAAATGCTATGGGAATAGAGTTGCCGAACAAGGAACGGGAAATTGTAATGCTGCGTGATTTGCTTGAATCCCCAGAATACCAAAATGCAAACTTAAATCTCCCAATTGCGCTTGGCAAAGAAATAAGTGGAAAACCAGTTATTGCAGATCTAACTAAAATGCCCCACTTGCTCGTTGCTGGAACCACAGGGTCTGGTAAATCAGTTGCGATTAACACTATGATTCTTTCACTCGTTTATCGATTAAGTCCTGATGAATGTAAGATGATAATGATCGACCCAAAAATGCTTGAGCTTTCAATATATGATGCAATACCGCATCTAATAACGCCAGTGGTAACAGAGCCAAAAAAGGCTGTAGTCGCTCTTAAGTGGATAGTGAAAGAAATGGAAAATCGCTATCGCATGATGTCCTATTTAAATGTGCGCAATGTAATAAACTATAACCAAAGAATCACAGAAGCGATGAATAGTGGAATAGAATTGGAGCGCGTTGTGCAGATTGGCTTTAACTCAACAACAGGCAAACCTCTGTTTGAAAAAATACCAATCAAGATGGAAACATTTCCGTATATTGTAGTGATCGTGGATGAAATGGCAGATTTGATGCTTGTTGCCGGCAAAGAAATAGAGTGCTCTATTCAACGCTTAGCTCAGATGGCTCGTGCTGCAGGAATACACATCATAATGGCAACACAACGCCCATCTGTGGATGTGATCACAGGTGTGATAAAGGCGAACTTTCCAACGAGAATCAGTTTTGCTGTTACTTCTAAGATAGATAGCCGTACAATACTTGGCGAACAAGGGGCTGAACAATTGCTCGGCATGGGTGACATGCTCTATATGGCCTCTGGTGGTAAGATCATTCGAGTTCACGGCCCATTTGTAAGTGATAATGAGGTGCAAGATATAGTTGATCATCTGAAAATGCAAGGTGAGCCAAACTACATGGAGGAAATCACTAAAGAAGATGAAAATTCTTCTACAGAGTCACACGATGAAACGGAGGATGAAGAAAATGACCTCTATAACCAAGCAGTGGCCATCATTCAAAGAGATCAAAAAGTTTCAACCAGTTACATTCAAAGGCAGCTTAGAATAGGCTATAACAGAGCAGCAAACATCGTTGAAAGAATGGAAAAGGAAGGTATTGTCAGCGCTCCAAATTACTCAGGGAAAAGAGAGATATTGGTTGAATAACAATCTTGTAATACCTTAATTTAAGTTTTCGCACTTTCAAAAAGCAAGTCAAACGAAATTATTAAAAGATCAATACATAATGACAATTGATTTAATAATAATTTAAACATTTGGAATGTAAAATTATAATATATTAATTAACTAGGGGGTTAAAAATGGGTATAACTAAATGGGTACTTGGCTTTGATGAGTCAGATATAACAGCATTGCAGGAAAGTCAACAAATTGATGCTGAGCAGTTTGAAAAAGTTTTTGGTGCATTAAAAGAATGGCAAGAAGCTCAAAAGATAGATGCTAAACAGTTTGAAGAGGTATTTAGTGCATTAAAAGAATGGCAAGAAGCTCAAAAGATAGATGTTGAGCAGTTTGAAAAAGTTTTTAGTGCATTAGAAGACAAGATTGGTACTAAGCAGTTTCAAGCTATGCAAGAGCACTTAAACGGCCTGCAAGAAAAAGTGGAAACACTTGCAGAGGCAGTAGCAGATCAACAAAAAATAATGGCAATTTGTATCATAGTCAGTGCTGTTGCCGCAATAGCAATAACTAGTTTTGTTGCATTCTGTATCTATCAGGGAGTTAAGCTTGATAAAGAGAAAAAAAACGACTTATCTAAAGATACGCCAGACGCAAAACTTAATAATGTAGATACTACCGATGGTACTGAAAAACTACAGAATAACTTAAAAGTTGCAAACATATAGCTGCATAACACTTTTCTTGAAAAGGTGTTACGCAACTTGTAACACCTTACTCTTCTCTTAGTCTGCGTAGGTTTTTTTGATAGCAAACATATCACTTTTTAGAAAAATACTTGTATTGTAAAGTTAGTAAAGATTCTGGTTTACTTAAAGTTTGTTAATTGCTATCTTTTAAAACACGATATTTACTATAGCACCATATGCTTAGGGTTTTTTCTAAAATTTTATTTATATTAATGTTTTTGGTTTCTAGCTTTTTTACTGTGCATAGTGCTGAAGCTAAATCTAAGCTCAGTAAGAGATACATACCTCCTGGTAACCCTGGTGGTGCAAACTTTCATACAGATGAGGATTTTGCTGAGTCATATAAACTGTATGAGAAGCGTAGGGAATTGCTCAAGAAAAAAAAATTACAAGATCGAGCTATAAATAAAGAAGATCTAATCAAAAAATTAAAAGAGAAAAAAATTGCTAGTCTTGATAATGAGCCAAATGACATGGAAGCTTGCATAGTCGACGATGAAGAGAGCACTATGATAAATCAGCATGGTATTAATATCGCACGTTTAAGGGGTGCTGTATTTATAGATCAAGAGTCAGTTTTCCAGTATGAAAATAAGCAGCATAAAAGTGAACAACAAGAAGAGAAGAAAGTTACTTCAACACGAGAAAAGAAAGTTTCTCCTATAAATGTCACTATAAAAGAAACTCCATCAAGAAGAACGTGCTCACATGATTCTATTGCTAATTTGGATAACGTAGATGCTTATAGTTTGAATGGTTCAAGTTCATTTGGCAGTGTAGCTGACACAGTAAAATAGTATCACAATATTGGCCATTAATAATATGCTAGATAAAGACCTGATATTGAATGATAATACATATGAATTATCGCAGATTTCCAGGCACAAAACTCATGTTGTAGAAGTTGGAAAAGTAAAGATAGGCGGAAATAATCCTGTAGTTGTACAATCTATGGCGCTTGGCGTGCATATAGATGCTGATAATATAAAAAGTAGCGCAAAACATTATGCAAAAGAGATAACAGAACTAGCGCGTACAGGTTCAGAATTGGTGCGAATTGCCTTGAACTCAGAGGAGGTAGCAAGAGCAATACCTTATATAGTAGAAGAGATAAATAAAGAAGGTTTTGACGGTAAAATATTGGTAGGCTGCGGTCAATATGAGCTAGATAAATTAGTTCAAGATTATCCAGACAACATCAAAATGCTGGGTAAAATTAGAATCAATCCAGGCAATATAGGCTTTGGCGACAAACGTGATGAGAAGTTTGAAAGGGTGATAGAGTATGCAATAATGCACGATCTTCCGGTTAGAATTGGGGTAAATTGGGGTAGTCTTGATAAATACCTTTTGCAAAAATTGATGGATGAAAACTCTTCGCTTAGTAATTCAAGGCCTTCTGATGTTATACTGCGCAAAGCACTTGTAATGTCTGCTCTTGATAGTGCAAAAAAAGCTGAAGAAATTGGTCTAAATTCAAACAAAATAATCATTTCATGTAAAGTTAGCAAAGTACAAGATTTAATTTTAGTTTATATGGCACTTGCAAAATCTTCCAATTATGCGCTGCATTTGGGTTTAACTGAGGCTGGTATGGGCAATAAAGGTGTGGTAAATACCGCAGCAGGGCTTACTTATTTATTGCAAAATGGCATTGGAGATACAATACGGGCTTCTTTGACTCAACGTCCTGGTGAATCGCGTACTAATGAAGTGGTGGTGTGTCAGGAAATATTGCAGTCTATAGGCTTGCGACACTTTAACCCTCAGGTTAATTCATGTCCTGGTTGTGGGCGCACGAGTAGCGATCGTTTTCGTATATTAACTGAAGAGGTGAATGGCTATATAAAAACTCATATGCCGATGTGGAAGAAAAAAAATCCAGGTGTAGAGCATATGAACATTGCTGTTATGGGATGCATAGTAAATGGTCCTGGAGAAAGCAAACACGCAAATTTGGGAATCAGCTTACCTGGATATGGAGAAAAACCTGTTTCAGCAGTCTACAAAAACGGCAAATATTTCAAAACTTTACAAGGTGATAATGTCTCTGAAGAATTTAAGGCAATTATTGATAATTATGTGAAGAAGCATTACACGTAACCTTTCACGGTTAATTAATAGATAAATCGCAAATAAAAAAGAAAATTAAACCTTGTTTTTCTTTTTTATTTGGGAATGTTCAAAAAAGCATACGCGTCAAGTTAAGAGATTGTAAGTAAATTCAGGGAAGTTAAGGTAGATACTCTAGTTTTTCTGTACTTGTCTTTTAATGAAAATCGAGACCAAGTTATGGTAAGCTTTTTAAGAAAAACTTTCAAACTATTAACTTTATTCTTTAGTGCTAAAAATAACTCTATAACCCGCTTTTTTAGCTCAATAAATGCCTTTGTTAAGCTAAGTTCTGTATTCTTTTTCACTTCTGTGCAACCAACTATGCCGTGAAATATAAGAATTGCGCACAATTTAGCATATAGTTCACATAATACTCTGCATGGCTTTCCTTTTAGCTTATCAAGTCTGATATGGCTTTTATACAATTTAAATAATAACTCAATTTGCCACCTTACTCTGTAAATCGTTAATACTTGCTCAGCACTAATTTTATTTTCTGGAACATTAGTTATAAATATTGACCAGTTCAACAATTTTTGATTTCTTTTAGAGGATGTATATCCCTGCGATCTTGCTAATCTATTAGCTTTCCTTCTTCTGGCCATAGACTGTTCTTCAGTTAGTTTCTGACATATAATTCTTACTCTAATTTTTGCTTCTTTTCCTAACAATACCTCGTTTTCTAAAAATAACTTATCCTCTAAACATTCTAATAACTCCATTTTTTGATTTGTTTCTACATCATATATGTTGGTATCGGATTTATAACGACTTATGAAATAAGCTCCTATTTCATTGATTTGTTTAAAAGAACTTGGCACAAAATAACCGAGATCAGATATTAGCAAATCATTGCTTAATATATTACTTAAATGTTTCCTATATCCCTGGTCTGATCTTACTCCCTCCGTTAAATTAAGTTGGTCTATTATCTGATTCATGTAGTCGAAAACTAATTGTAACTTTATTCCAGACTTAGTATTGCTTTCATAGCCACTGTAGCTAGTACCATAACCTTTATACATCTCTTCCATACTGTTAGGTAGAGTAATATAGCTACTGTCCAATAATTTAACACTATTAAATTGCTGTAAGATTTTGCAATCAACTTGCAAGATATTTTTGAAGAGAAGCACAGATTCATTATACATCCTTTTCATAAATTCCACTGCTTCTTCAGTAAATCTAAAATCCAAACCTTGTTTTGTTATATCTATCGAGTCCTCGTTTAGTAATTGACACATTGTTTCTACGCTACAATTATCAACCCCTATATTACCCAAGACCATGGCTTTTACGAACGATGAACCTTTTAGCTTTCTCTTTCTTTTTATAAACCTTGTTGTAATTGAGATTTTGTCTGCTTTTTCATTAAAAAATTCTTTGAGCTTTTTTGATAAGCTAGTTATTTTATTCATTGGTTCTCTCACTAAAAGTATTTCTGGGAGAACTTATACCTTATTATTCTATCTCTTTCATACCTTTATTTCCTTAACTTGACGCGTATGG